>JBDTGB010000280.1:0-3176 GCA_039937635.1 Burkholderiaceae bacterium
GACGATTTCGACGTTGATCAAGCGGTCAACTACGCGGCCTTCGGCGGTTTCATCGGCGCCGGGCAAACCTGTATCTGCGGCAGCCGGCTGATCGTCCAGGAAAAAATATACGACGAATTCGTCGAAAAATTGGCCATAAAAGCCAAATCAATTCGCATTGGCGATCCGGCCGATGCCACAGTGCAACTTGGCCCAGTAGTTTCGGCCCGCCAACAACAACGAATACTTAAATACATCAAAATCGGGCTGGAAGAAGATCGCGCGCGTCTGGTGGCGGGTGGGCGCATACCTTCCGACCCGTCACTGAAAAATGGCTTTTTCATCGAGCCAACAGTTTTTGCGGATGTTACCCCTCGAATGCGTATTTTTCAGGAGGAAGTCTTCGGCCCATTCGTCTCAATAACCAAGTTTTCGACCGAAGCCGAAGGGCTGGCCATGGCCAACGATTCACCCTTCGGCCTGGCGGGTGCAATCCGCACCAACGACATCACACGGGCTCACCGCGTGGCGGGCTTGCTCAAATGCGGCATCGTATGGATCAACGACCACCATCGCCTGGACCCCGCATCGCCTTGGGGTGGAGTGAAAGATTCCGGATCCGGCCGCGAATGCGGCACCGAATCCTTCGACCAGCATTTTGAAACCAAAAGCATAATGCTGCGGCTAAGCGATGCTCCCTTCGACTGGTACAAAGACTCATCCAGCCAATCGCGCCTGAATTAAGCGCCGAACAGACAGATGCCCATCCAACAAAGGCGAATAATGGAACCACCACTCAAAAACGATAAGCCAAAGTTCCAGCAAATAAGCGTTGCCGTCGGGGATCAACATGTCAGCGCGCTAACTTTGGGCGCGGGGCCCGCCATTGTCCTGCTTCACTCTCTTCTAGCCGATTACTCCAGCTTTAACCTGATCGCGGGACCGCTCTCCAAGACCCACAAGGTGGTTTTGTTAAACCTGCCTGGATTCGGTTCTTCCGACAAAGTCAACGATGGCCTCGAAGCCGTCGCTGACCGAATCGCAGGCGCCATTAATGAGCTTAAATTCGAACAAGCGCCGATTCTGCTTGGAAACGGTTACGGCGGGTTCATAGCCACTGTCCTTGCCATTCGGCACCCCGGCATCGCCGCTCGCCTGGTGCTCACAGGTTGCGGAGCCGCTTTCTCCGAGCCGGGCCGGGCCGCCTTCAGGCAAATGTCATCAACGGCCAAGACAAAAGGATTAGCCGCTATCGCGGACACTGCAATGCGGAGGCTATTTTCTCCCGAATTTCAAGCCATGCACCCATCGCTGATCGTCGAGCGCAAAAGTCAGTTTTTAACCATCGATCTCCAAACGTTTTGTAATGCGTGCAATGCCCTGGCAGAACTCGACTTGCGTTCACAACTTTCAGCACTACACATTCCCATAATGGTTTTAACAGGCGAGCAGGACGAAGCAACACCGGCGGCCATGGCGCGCGAATTTGTCAGCGGCCTTCCCAATGCAAGCCTGCACACGCTTATGGGCTGCGCACATGTACCTCAGCTTCAGGCGCCCGACCTTTTCCTGGCAACGATCAAGGACTTCATCAGCGTGAGTTAAGTAGTTCGCTAGTGAAGTTCGGCCTTCAGCTCGTTCAAGCCCGCCACAACGCGGGCGACAGCGCCGGTGTGTTGCTGCACCCAATACACGCCCGCCTGGCCCATGCGCGTTAAACGCTGGGGATCGTCAACGAGCTGCAGTGCCGCTTGCACCGCCAGATCGGCGTCCTGAACACGAATCGCAGCACCTTCATCGATGGCATCGACCACCGCCTGTTCAAAGTTTTTGGTGTGCGGCCCCACCACAACCGGGACTCCCACGGCGCAGGCCTCGATCAGGTTTTGACCACCCCATGGCTCGAAACTGCCGGCCACTATAGCCACGTGGCCCATCGCGTAATACCACGGCATTTCACCCATGCTGTCGCCCAACAAGACCTGCACATTGCTGCACGCGTCGACCGCCGACGCGCTGCCTTCGCCTATGCTGATAAGCGTTGAACGCCGCACAAACGACAGTCCCGACCGGGTCAGCAAAGCCGCCGCCTCGTCGAAGCGTCGCGGATGGCGCGGAATCAGGCAGAACAAAACGTGTTCGATCTGGTCGTCGCCCCGCGCCCGGGCTCGCTTTACTTGCCGTCCGATGGCCCGAATGAACAACACATCCTCGCCTTCGCGAGTGCTTGCAATGACCACGACTTTTCGACGCAAAGCCAGCGCCAGCGCACGGCCGCGCGCTACTTTATCGGCTGGAAGCGAAATATCAAACTTGAAATTACCCGACACCCGCACATCGGAAGCGCCAGCTTGCTCCAGATGTTGCGCATCGTGCAAGGTTTGCGCGTAAACGCCTTCAAGACTGCCATAGGCCTGGCGCATAACACGGCCCGCGCGCAAGCTCTGACGCAAAGCCCGATCGGAAAAGCGCGCACTGACAAGCATAAGGGGAACACGGTTGCGCCGCGCCGCGGCAATCAAATTGGGCCATACCTCGCGCTCGATCAGCACCCCAACACAAGGACGATAATGCGCCATGAACCGGCTGACGCTGCCCGGAAAATCATAGGGAAGCCATTCTTGCCATAGGCGGCCCTGCTCAATGGCTGACGCAAACAGCCGACTGCCTTCGGCGCGCCCCGTTACCGTCATATGCGTCAGAAGGACGCATTCGCCTTGATCGAGCAAGGCCTGAATAAAGGGAGCAGTCGCCCTGGTTTCGCCCAAACTGACGGCATGCACCCACACGGGCGCCGCCATGGATGCGGCTTGCGAATAATGGCCAAAGCGCGGCCCCGAAAACACCTGCCAATCGCCGCCGGCGCGGCGGGCGCGAATCGCCATCCAGCTTAACAAGGCGGGCGACAAAAGTCGGATAAATGCAGTATAAAAAAAACGAGTCAAAATAAAACCCTATCCCTATAAATGGGGTGAGTCAGCGTTCAAACGCCGCGCGTCCTCTGGTGCGCAATACGCCAGAGCCTGCCGGATTGCGCTCAACACCGTATCGACTGGCGGGGCGTGGCCGCGTTCGCCCAGGCTTGCGGTATAAGAGCCACCTTGAAGCGGCGTGCGCACCGGCGTCGATGCTTGGTAAATACCAATGGTGGGGCGGCCCAAGCCTGCCGACAAATGAGTCAGTCCGCTATCCAGACC
>JBDTGB010000281.1:0-3826 GCA_039937635.1 Burkholderiaceae bacterium
CAACTTCCCAGAATGTTCTGCAACGGAACAGTGGCGCCGGCCGCGATCGCCGCTCCCAGACACAGCGCGGTCGAATACAAGCCCATTATTTGTCCGGCCTGATGTGAAAAGTCGCGCTTGATGAGACTGGGCAAAAAAACCATGATCACGCTGATGCTGGCCCCGGCGACTAGTGTTCCGGCAAAAAGCCCCGTTATTCCAAAGAAGCTGCGCAGGCCGATTCCAAACGCAAGTATGAGCAGACCGTACAAGATTAGTTGCTCAATCGTGCGATAGCGCAACAGTCGTGGAGCAAGCGGGGCGAATGCGCCAAAGCACAGAATGGGCAATGTGATGAGCAGGCCGATTGAAGTGGGCGACATCCCCAGGCCCACGCGTATTGATTCCAGGACCGGCCCCACACTGGTGATGACCGGCCTCAGATTCATGCCGACCAGCATGATGGCGATCGCCATTACTACTTTCGATGATGCGCGCAATGCCGTGGCGGCGCGTTGCTCCGCCGGATTGTCGCGGTTGCGAATCACTGACCGGACCAGGGCGCGAAGGTGCCAAAGGCGTCCAGCACGCGTGCGCGGGAAGCGCCGTCGCTTAACAATATGGTTAACAATAACCTGGCTTTCAGGGCGCTAAGCAGCCCGGCCGATATCAGGCCCCGGGCCAGCAGATCGCGTTCAGAACCAGGGAAGCCGTAGGTGCCGGAAAAGACGGGCCCGCTGGGGACTCGCACCGCAAGCACCACGGGAATTTGTTGGGCGAGCATTTGTAGCGGTTGCACCCAGGTTTCGGGAACGTGGCCGGCGCCCATGCCTTCAAGGACCAGTCCGGTGAATCCCGCCGCGACCAGTCCGGACAGAAGCCGGCCGTCATCCCCTATCGAGACTTTCAATAGCGCAACAGGCTGTATGGTTGACGGTTTAACGTGATAGCGCGTGGAGCGCGCCGGCGGCGAAGTGAAAAGGACGCGCCCTTCGGACACAAGGCCGACGCGGCCTGTCATGGGCGACATGAAGGCGGAAGGCAGGGCGGTATGGCTTTTTTGCACAAACGTGGCGCTGTGGATTTCGTCGTTTAACACCACCAGCGTGCCCCTTTTGGCCGATGCGCCGGCGTTTGCGACATGAACTGATGCCAGTAGATTGGCCGGGCCATCGGCGCCAGGCATTTGCGCGCCGCGCATGGCGCCGGTAACCACCACAGGTTTGTCGCTGCCGATCAGAATATTAAGCAAAAAGGCTGTTTCTTCGATGGTGTCGGTGCCTTGTATGACTACCGCCCCGTCAACGTCGCCAGCCAGATATTCGTCGATGGCGCCGGCAAGCTTGACGATGTTTTCGATGGTCAGCGAAGCGCTTGGCTTGCGATAGGCGGTAATCGCCAAAATTTCCGCGACCTTGACGAGTTCAGGCACTGCGGCGACCAGGTCGTCGGCCGTAAGTGTTGGCTCGATGCCCGTTTCCGCCGAGCCGCCGGTCATTGTAATGGTGCCACCGGTGGAAATAATGACGACTTTACCCATTGTGGTGAAACTCCTTGTTGTGACCAATATAGCCGCCGATCAGGTAGAGCGCGCCGTGGAAAAGGTTGGCGATACGCAAAAGCCCGAAAATTGGCGTGAATCCAGAGGCAACAATAAACAGCAGAGCTGCGAGCGTCAGCCCAGGACGGCCTGAGCGATTGCTTTACCGACATCGCTTGTGCTGGCCGTGCCGCCAATGTCTCGCGTTCGTGGGCCGCTGATTAATACTTTTTCGATGGCCGCCACGATGGCGGAGCCGGCTTCCGGATGGCCCGCATGGTCCAGCATCATCGCGCCTGACCAGATTTGGCCGATGGGGTTTGCGATGCCTTGGCCGTAGATGTCTGGCGCCGATCCGTGGACCGGTTCAAACATCGACGGAAAATCCCGTTCCGGGTTCAGATTGGCCGATGGGGCGATTCCGATCGTGCCGGCAATGGCCGGTCCGAGGTCGGACAGAATATCGCCAAATAGGTTGGAGCCCACAACCACATCGAACCAGTGGGGATGAAGAACGAAGTGAGCGGTCAGGATGTCAATGTGATATTGATCGACTTTGACGTCGGGGTACTGTTTTGCCATGGCGGCGACGCGTTCATCCCAGTACGGCATGGTGACCGAAATCCCGTTTGATTTGGTGGCGGACGTCAGGTGTTTGTTGGGGCGCTTGCGCGCCATTTCGAACGCGTACCGAAGAATTCGGTCAACGCCCTTGCGCGTGAAGGTGCTTTGCTGCGTGGCCATTTCGTTATCGGTGCCTTCGAATTGCCGGCTCCCGATCGATGAATATTCGCCTTCTGTATTCTCACGCACGACCATGAAGTCGATGTCGCCAACATTGCGGCCCGCAAGCGGCGACTTGATGCCGGGCATAAGACGTATCGGCCGCACGTTTGCGTATTGCTGAAATTCCCGGCGAATCGGAATAAGCAGTCCCCACAGGGATATGTGGTCCGGAACGCCCGGAAAGCCCACGGCGCCAAGGTAAATCGCGTCGTGATGGCGAATTTTGTCCAGGCCATCCTTGGGCATCATCTCTCCGTGCTTGGCGTAGTATTCGCAGCTCCATGGAAAATGATCCCAATCGAAACTAAAGCCAAAGCGGCTTGCCGCCGCGTCCAGCACGCGTATGCCTTCGGGCATCACTTCTTTACCAATTCCATCACCGGGAATGACTGCCACTTTAATTTTTTGCATGGGAAACTCTTAAGAACACAGGGAAGCCGAACGAGCCGTTGCTTGCCGTTATTATGCTCGGTTTTTAATTTGGGGCAAGACGATGGGCCGTTCGCGATTCACGTGATCCGGCCCTCTATTTCATGGGGTTGCGTATCTCTGCCTTAATTGACGTGGATGTCGTACGCCTTTGCCGCCGCTTTGTTTGACGCGATGCTGGTGTCGACCAGCGTCGCGAAATCTTTGCCAAACAAATCGCCGGGTGTTGAGGACAAGCTATCGATCAGTTTGAGCATGGCTGGCGTCTTTAGTGCTACCTCGGTTTCGGCCTCAAGCTTTTGCAGTACCGCGGCAGGCACTTTGGAGGGAGCGAACAGCCCCCACCATTGCTGTTCAGCAAACCCCGGAACTCCCGCCTCGGCGACGGGAGGAACATCCTTGATCAGATCGGAACGTTCCGCTGTGGAAATTGCAAGCGGTCTGAGCTTGCCTGCGATGATCATAGGCATCGCGGTCGACAGCGGCGCGAAGATAAAGTCGACGCGGCCGGCTATGACATCGTTTAGCGCTTCCGGCGTGCCCTTGAAGGGTACATGGACAGGGTCTTGGATATGCGCCATGGCTGCGAATTTGGCTGCCTGCATGTGCTGTGCGCTGCCGACGCCAGCCGTGGCGAAGCTAAGCTTGTTAGACACCTTGCCCGCGTCGATGAGTTGCTGCAAGGATTTGTAGGGGCTGTTGGCGGACACCAGAACCACGTTGGCTGCGCGCGCCAACAAGGCGACAGGCGTAAAGTCACGTTCCACGTCATAAGGCAGTTTGGAGTAGATGGCGGGAGCAATTGAGTAGCCATCCGAGTGGACGACTAGAGTGTATCCATCGCCTCGCGCTTTCGCGGCCGCGTTCAATGCCAGGATGCCGCCGGCGCCGGGCCGATTTTCAACCAGCACGGGTTGTTTCCAGACCTCGGTCAGATGTTTGGCCAGGCCGCGCGCCAGCAGGTCGGTCGACCCGCCGGGCGAAAATGGCACCAGGATTCGAATCGGCTGCTCTGGATAGCTTGTCTGAGCGGTGGTTGCGCTGGTGAAGCCGGCCAGTGCCAAAGCCAGAACCGCGCCGGCCGTGCGAATC
>JBDTGB010000282.1:0-2843 GCA_039937635.1 Burkholderiaceae bacterium
CCACCAACGCCAGCGGCAGCATGTCCATATCCATGCCTGGATAGATCGACAAGATCGGCGATGCCACCACGCCGCCAATACCCGCCAGAGCGGCGCCTAGACAAAACACGATGCTGAACAGGCGAGAGGAAGGGATACCGACACCACGCGCCATCTGTCTATCATCAACACTTGCCCGAATCATCATCCCGAGGCGAGTCTTTTCAAGCAGAATCCATAAAACAAGGGCAAGGACAATACTGAACAAAAGCACGGCAACGCGATACATTGGAAACCCGAAACCGAATATGTGCATCGCCCCCGACAGCAGGTCGGGCGGCGAAACCGTTTGTGGATCGCCACCCCAAAACCAGAGACTAAAATCAGCAATAATAAATGCAATTCCAAGTGTCGCCAGCACCTGCGACAGACTGTCTCCCGCCAGCCGCCGAAGCACCAGACGCTCTATTACCACACCCAAAAGACCGACCGAGACACTGGCAACCAGCATGGCGACCAGGAAGTTTTCACTATACTTAAGCGTGCTCAGGCCAATATAGGCGCCGAGCATAAAATACGCACCGTGGGACAAATTGGCGATGCGCATCAAGCCAAAAATTAAAGAAAACCCAGCAGCCAGGGTGAACAAAATGCCACCCAGCGCCAGGCTATTTAAACTTTGGATAAGCCAAAACGACATAATCTGGGCCAGGCTCCGTGCAAACGTTGATTGTTAATTATTTCTTAAGATTTTTAGCGGGTGGGTAATCCCGCGAATACACTGGATTGGCCAGGAACTCCTTCGGGTCGTAAGTCCAGAACTGGCTAACCGCCGGATAAGTTTTGACAACCGCATTGACCAATTTTCCACCCTGACGTTCGACCTTGCGGATGTAGACATTCATAATCGGATTGCCATACGCATCAAGTTTGAAATCGCCACGCGGATCGTTGGACAACGAAACACCACGCAATGCTTTCATGAAAGCGTCTTTATCCTCGATATTGCCATTCACAGTTTTCAGAGCCTTTTCCAGCATTAACGCCGACGCATAAGCGCCTATCGAATAATAGCCAGGGTCCTCTTTGTATTCCTTATTCATCTCTTGAACAAAAAGCGTGTTGGCGGGGTTGTCGATCGTAGCGGCGTACCAGCCTGCGGAAACAATGCCCAGCGCTTCATCGCCCATGCTCTTGAGGACGCCCTCGTCCATTGCAATCATTCCCGCAATAACCGGCATTTTTCCTTTCATGCCATAAGCTTTGTATTGCTTCAGGAACCTGACACTATTGCTGCCGGCGAAGTTAACGCAGATGGCATCCGCGGTCGGGTCTATCTCGCTAATGTAGGTGCCATAGTCGGCGACATTTAATGGCGCCCACAGCTTTTGCACCACCTTGCCGCCATTTTCTTCGAACGTGCGCTGGAAGCCGGCAACGCTTTCGTAGCCAAATGCAAAATCATCTCCGATGGTCACGACTCGTTTGTACTTCAAATCTTTCGCCGCGTACTCGCCCAGCGGTTGCGTGGGCTGCGCCGACGTGCCGACGGCACGCACGAACCAGGGATTTAACTTACGCTGGGTCAGATCTTCGGCGGCGGCGGACGGCGAAATGATCGGGACCTTGACTTTGCGGATGTAATCATCAATTGCCAACGCCTCGAAAGCAGCCAATGGCCCAATAATTACCTGGACCTTATCTTTTTCCACCAGTTCTTGCGCCTTGCTTTTGGTGACCGCTGGTTGCCCCGCCGTGTCGCCAATAAATAATTCGACTCGCCGGCCCGCAATCATGTTGTTGCGTTCCTTTAGAAAGACCCGCAAGCCCTCTTCCATTTGCCTGCCGCCCGCCGCCAAGGCCCCCGACTGAATCGTCAGGAATCCAAGACGGATCGGATCTTTGTTGGCGGCCTGAGCCGATGCGCTTTGCATCGGCAACGAGCCCGCAAGCGCAAAAGTCAACGCAGTGAAAGTTAATAGCTTCTTGAGCATAGCTTGTCTCCGTAAAATTCTAGATTTATTTATTGTTAATGATATATTACGAATCAAATTTATGTCAATAAATATGGCATGGAAAACCAAAAAAATAGGTGAGATACCTAGGTTTACCCTAGTGTACACGGTGTAATTGCATTATCACGAGATATATTACATAATTCAACTTAGTCAATTAGTGAAATTTCCATAAAGCCAATGAAATCAAGCGAAGCACCCACCCAAATCACCGGAAATCAGTTATTGCGCGAGTCCATATATGAAGAGTTGCGCGCTGACATCCTAAGATGCAAGCTCCCTCCAGGAACAGAAATCGAAGCGGCCGAAGTCGCCGCTCACTTTCAAGTCAGCAAATCACCTGTTCGCGACGCACTGATGCACCTTGAACGTGAAGGCTTGGTAATAACCGTACCCAGGCAGGGTTATCGGGTCGCGCCCATATCTCTACCAGACGTACAAGACATGTTCCATCTGCGCGCGGCCATGGAACGCGCCTGCATGGAACGAATCGTGCATCGGGCCAGCGACGCCGAGCTGGCCGAACTCGACAAATTTCGACTTTTTGACGCCAAAACGTGGCCCGGTGGATTCGTCGCCTATAACAGGGCCTTTCATCGGTCGCTGGCCGAACTCGCAAAAAACGCACGCATGCGCGATCAACTGGGCGACTTGATCGATCAAATGGAACGTGCCGTGCTGATGAGTTTAAGCAACGTCAAAAAGGGAAACCCCAATTCGATCCTTAAGGAGCATTGCCAGATTATCGACGCACTGCAATCGCGCCAATTAAAACTGGCGGAACGCTTGGCGGAGCGCCACATTTCCGCAGCGGCGAAGCGAGTAAACGACGCAATTTCAAGGATTGTC
>JBDTGB010000283.1:0-2491 GCA_039937635.1 Burkholderiaceae bacterium
GGGGAGCCATCGTGGGCTTCGCCCTGGGGAGGGGGTCGACCCGGCTGGCACATCGAATGCTCGGCGATGTCGACCAGCCTCTTGGGCAGCTATTTCGACTTGCACGGGGGCGGCGAGGATTTGAAATTCCCGCATCATGAAAATGAGATTGCGCAAACCGAAGGCGCTTTTGGAGGCACGCTTGCGACGGTCTGGATGCACTGTGGCCCGCTCATGGTCAATGACGACAAGATGTCAAAATCCCTGGGCAATTTTCGCACTATTCGCGAAACGGTCGCGGCCGGCTCCGACTTGTCGGACACGGTCGCGTTCTATCGGGTCAATCCGCGCGAGGCCGAGATGTTGCGGTTTTTTATCGTGCGCAACCATTACAGAAGTGTGCAAAATTACGCGCTCGATAATCTGATCGACGCGCAAAATGCGTTGGACCGCTTGTATCAGACGTTGCGAAATGTGCCTCCGGCCAGGCGCGAGATCGACTGGGATCACCCCGCTGCGCACGCTTTTCGCGTTGCGATGGACGACGACTTCAATACGTCGGGCGCCATTACTGTGCTGTTTGAGTTATCCTCGGAAGCGAATCGGTCAGGTTCGGATCAGGTCTCGGGTTTGTTGCAGGCGCTGGGCGGCGTTTTGGGGTTGTTGCAGCACGATCCCGCCGACTACCTGCATTCGCCCAGCCGCTATCAGAGCGATGGCGATGCCGGCGGTCAATTGGCGGTCGGCCAAATAGAGGCTTTGATTGCGGCGAGGGTTGTGGCAAAAAAAGAACGTAACTTTGTCGAAGCAGACCGACTTCGCACGGAATTGCACAAGGGCGGTATCGAACTCGAAGATAAGCCGGGCGGTATTACTCATTGGCGGCGGGTTTAAGGAAGAGGGCAATGTCAGATCAACGGGTGAATCCCGGCGTGAAGCCGGATTTTTGGGACGAAGCGTCCGCGCATTTAATGAAACGGGATCGAATTTTAAAAAAATTGATTCCGCGCCACACGTCGGACTGGATGCTGCCTCCGCGCGCGCCTTTTATCTCTCTGGCGCGCGCGGTCATTGGTCAGCAGGTTTCGGTGAAAAGCGCCGATGCGACGTGGCAGCGTTTTGCGGGGAAGTGCTGCGGCGAACCGAGTCCGGCGGCTGTCCTTCAGATAAGCGCCGAAGACCTTCGGGAAGCGGGTTTATCCAAGCGAAAGGCCGAATATGTTCACGACCTGGCGACGCATTTTCTTGAAGAAAGGGTACGCCCTGCGTTGTGGACCGACAAGGACGACGAGGCGATTGTTGCCGAGCTGTGCGCTATTCGCGGCGTTGGCCGCTGGACGGCTCAAATGTTTTTAATTTTCAGTCTGCAGCGGCCCGATGTCTTGCCGCTGGATGATATGGGTTTGATCAAAGCTATTTCGCTGCATTATTTCAGCGGCGAGCCGGTTTCCCGCTTCGAGGCGCGCGAGGTCGCTCAAGCGTGGGCGCCGTGGCGAACAGTGGCTACCTGGTACTTGTGGCGCAGCCTCGATGCGATCGCTATTCGGTAACGGCAATGATCGCTCTTAATGGGACACCAGGCACTTATGCGTAATACTTTCCTCGAATTTGAGCAGCCGCTGGCCGAGCTTGAGAACAAGATTGAGCAGTTACGTTTTGTGCAGACTGACTCCGCCGTCGATATTTCCGACGAAGTGGGGCGTTTGCAGCAAAAAAGCCAGACGCTGGCTAAAAGCATTTATTCGAAACTTACGCCCTGGCAGACGGCGCTGGTTGCGCGCCATCCGCAGCGGCCTTATACGTTCGATTATGTGCGTGAGATTTTTACCGATTTTCACGAAATGCATGGCGATCGAATGTATGCCGACGATCAGTCCATTGTCGGCGGCCTGGCGCGTTTTCACGGCACTCCCTGCATGGTGATCGGGCACCAGAAAGGCCGCGACACCAAGGAACGCGCCATGCGTAATTTCGGCATGCCGCGCCCCGAAGGCAATCGCAAGGCGTTGCGTCTGATGCGGCTGGCGGAAAAGTTCCGCTTGCCGGTTTTTACATTTATCGACACCCCTGGCGCTTATCCCGGCGTCGGCGCTGAAGAACGCGGGCAGTCCGAGGCAATCGGTCACAACATATATGCCATGGCCGAACTCAGGGTGCCCATTATCGCGACCATTATTGGCGAGGGCGGTTCGGGCGGAGCCCTTGCCCTGGCTGTTGGCGATGTGGTCATGATGCTTCAGTACTCGACCTATGCCGTTATTTCACCCGAGGGGTGCGCGTCGATTCTATGGCGCAGCCTCGATAAGGCGCCTACCGCCGCCGAAGCTCTGGCCATTACCGCGCCGCGTCTTAAAGAGCTCGGCTTGATCGATCGAATCGTCAACGAGCCGGTCGGCGGCGCGCATCGTGATCCAGTTGTAATGGCGCGTCAACTTAGCCGCGCCCTGGCGGATTCACTGCGGGAGGTGTCAGGCCTGACGGTCGACGAGCTTTTGGAGCATCGTCTGGAACG
>JBDTGB010000284.1:0-2835 GCA_039937635.1 Burkholderiaceae bacterium
CTGAAACGCGCTGAACGATGAAATCCTTGGTGCCATAGTGAGCGCCTACCGTTAGACGCTTTGTACCGAGACGTTCTGTCGCCATTACCACACCCCAAATAATTTAAGACCAAAGACCAATGTAAGTGCCAGACTTACGCCAAACACAACGCGAGCGGTCCTTCGTGCCGGCTTCAAGGCTACACACCAGTGCATGTCTATAGTCAAAAGACGAATCCCGGCGCAGAAATGATGCAGGTAACCCCAGATCAGCACCAGCAACACAATTCTCCAGACAGGGTTGGCGGACCATTCCTGCATGGCCGCGAAACTTGTAGGCGAAGTAACGCTAAGCGCGAAAATCGGCAAGATCACAAGAGGTAAACAAAGGAACAATAAGGCGCCGCTGATGCGATGGAATATTGATGACTTCCCTGCCGGTGGCAGGCGGTAGCTTAGAATCTGCAGCAAATTCAAATTGCGAAACTGCGGACGCGGCTTTGACGCGGAATCGGACATAACGGCCTCGAGGTTAAAACAATAATTTATTGCAAAGCATTACACGCATTTTCGCCGATTTAGGGGTCGAGTATCAAATCAGCGGAAAACACTTGTTAATTCAAACCGTTCCGGTAGTGAAACCGATCCGTTACATACAGCCCCCGGCGGACCTCGACGGGGCGATCGCCGTAGGTATACGAAATGCGCTCAACTTGCAGCAACGGCGCGGCGAAAACAATTTGCAGCAACGCCGCCTGATCTTCAGTGGCGGCCAGCGCTTTGATCTTTTCGTCGGCGCGCACCATGCTAACCCCAAACTTGGACTCAAACAAAGCATAGAGCGGCTCGCGATTGCGAGCCAGGAACTCAGCGGTCAAGCCGCGAAACACAACCCCTGGCAACCAGATCTCGTCAAGAATCGTGGGAACCTGATCAAACGAAAGCAATCGGCGCAGGTTCACCACAACGTCGGCTGGGCGCAGTTCGAGCAAGCCGGCGATCTCGGCGGACGCCCTGACGCGCTTGCACTCGAGAATACGGCTGCCCGATACGGGCGGTTGACCGTCGTCCGGGGTGAGCCGTAAAAAACGATACCGCACCCTGGCCTCGTGGTGAGTCGCCACGAACGTGCCCTTGCCCTGACGCCGCAACAGCAAATTTTCAGAAGCCAGCTCATCGATTGCCTTGCGCACCGTTCCCTGGCTAACCTGAAAACGCGCTGCCAATTCGAACTCGCTGGGAATGGATTCACCCGGCTTCCATTCGCCGCGATCCAGACCTTGAAGCAACAACCCCTTGATCTGCTGGTATAGCGGACTGAACGCCGCGCTGCCGGAGGAGCGATCGGCGTGCAAAGATCGAGCGGGAAGAGGCTTATCTGGCATGATGCATGGATATGTGTGCGGCCAACCAAAAATTACTGGGATGAGCGCTATTTTCGCATGCCGGGACGTTTCTGTCTAACACTCTTATGTCTTATATAAGATGTAAAATAATTAACCGTGGCGCGAACGCCCACTAATCTTTTATACTGCAACTGCTTGGCTCGGATGGTCTATACAAGCGACATGTCCAAGCGGCTCATCACGATTTATTTACTATTATTTTCCGGAGATTGTTCATGTCCAAACCCGCCATGCGTGTCGCCATTACCGGCGCGGCCGGCCAAATTGGTTACGCTATTTTGTTTCGCATTGCATCGGGCGAAATGCTCGGCCCCGACCAGCCAGTCATTCTCAAGCTGCTCGAAATCCCGAACGAAAAGGCGCAAAAGGCATTGCACGGCGTCATGATGGAACTTGACGATTGCGCGTTCCCTCTGCTGGCCGGCATGAGCGCGCACAGCGACGCGCGCGAAGCATTTAAAGATGCGGATGTGGCCATACTGGTGGGTGCCCGCCCACGCGGCCCCGGCATGGAACGCAAAGATCTGCTTAAGGTCAACGCTGAAATTTTCACCGTTCAAGGTAAAGCGCTCAACGATTCGGCAAGCCGCAACGTCAAAGTGTTGGTAGTAGGCAATCCGGCCAACACCAATGCCTACATCGCCATGAAATCGGCTCCCGATCTTCCCTCCAAAAATTTTACCGCCATGCTGCGCCTGGATCACAACCGCGCGCTGTCGCAACTTGCCGCCAAGTCGGGCAAGCCGGTGGGCGATATTGAAAAGCTGGTCGTCTGGGGCAACCACTCGCCATCGATGTATCCCGATTTTCGCTTTGCCACGGCAGGCGGCCAAAGCATGACCGCCCTTATCCATGACGACGCGTGGAACAAAAACATCTTCATCCCCACAGTGGGCAAACGCGGCGCCGCTATCATCGAGGCCCGCGGTCTGTCGTCTGCGGCGTCGGCGGCCAACGCCGCGATCGATCACGTACATGACTGGATGCTCGGCACCAACGGCAAATGGGTCACCATGGGCATTCCGTCGGATGGCTCGTACGGCATCCCTGAAGGCATCATTTACGGTGTGCCCGTCACGACCCAGAAAGGCGAATACACTCGTGTCAAAGATCTCGAAATCGACGCGTTCTCGCGCGAACGGATGGACATCACGCTTAAAGAGCTGCTCGAAGAGCGCGATGGTGTAAAAGACCTGCTCAAGTAATCGGGTAAACGGCAGTCGGCGTCACGCCGAAAACAAAGGCCCCTCCATACGGGCCTTTGTTTTGAAGGCCAACACTCAGGCCATCCGTATTAACATGGATTCAACGCAAACCTGCAAAAACGTCTAGGAGATTCGATATGGCTACAACAGAAAAAAAAGGACCGACTGCCTTCAAGCCCAAAAAATCCGTTGCGCTGAGCGGCACGCCAGCCGGCAATACCGCGCTGTGCACGGTTGGCCGCAGC
>JBDTGB010000285.1:0-4288 GCA_039937635.1 Burkholderiaceae bacterium
GCCAGGCATTGCTCGAACTATATGAAGAATACGGCTTCAGGAACTGGCTGCGCGAGCTTACCGGCGAGCCGCAGCGGCTGCCTGCGCAAGATGGCCGAGTGGCTCGTGAATTGCCCGAAGCTCCCACACAGGTGCAGTACGACACGATACTGGACTGGTCATCGTTCGAACATTGGCTCAATCTTGTAAAAAGCGCCGATCTTGTCGCGCTTGATACCGAAACGACCTCACTGGACCCAATGCGTGCGCGTCTGGTGGGGATATCTCTGGCGGTGAAGCCGGGACTTGCCTGCTACATACCGGTCGGCCATCGCGGCCCCGACAACGTACAGCAGTTGCCCCGGCAGGAAGTATTGGACCGTTTGCGTTCCTGGCTCGAGAACCCTCAGGCGGCGAAGGTTTTGCATAACGCGAAGTACGATGCTCACGTTTTCCTCAACGCTGGCGTTGCGTTGGCCGGGATTACCGAAGACACAATGCTTCAGGCCTATGTGCTGGAATCGCACAGGCGGGTTAATTTGCAAGAGCTCAGCGAGCGCTGGCTGGGACGCACCGGCGTGACGTTTGAGGACTTGTGCGGCAAGGGCGCCAGGCAGATCTGCTTTGACGAGGTTGAACTCGACAAGGCGGGCTATTACGCGTGCGAAGATGCGGACTTCACCTTGCAATTGCATGACGTGTTGCGCCCGCGGGTCGCTAAAGAGCCGGGTTTGGAGGCCACGTATCAGCTTGAGATTAAAACCTCGGCGGTGCTGACCACCATCGAACACAATGGCGTGCGCATTGATGCGCATGTGCTGGCCATGCAAAGCCATGAACTTGGCCGACAATTGCATGACCTTGAGCAAAAAGCCTACGAGTTGGCGGGGCAGCCTTTTAACTTGAATTCCCCCAAGCAATTGGGTGAAATTTTGTTTCAGCGCATGCAACTGCCCGTCGTGCGGAAAACAGCTAGTGGAGCTCCATCGACCGATGAAGATGTGTTAAGCCGGCTTGCCCGGGATTACCCTTTGCCGCAAGTGCTGCTTGAATATCGCGTTTTGGCCAAGCTCAAATCGACGTATACGGATAAACTGCCCAAAATGATCGACCCGGATACGGGGCGCGTGCATACGCGTTACGCGCAGGCGGCGGTGATTACAGGGCGTCTCGCGTCTTCGGACCCCAATCTGCAAAATATTCCTGTTCGCACGCCCGAGGGGCGGCGGGTGCGCACCGCGTTTGTGGCCACGAATGGTCAGATTGTTTCGGCCGATTACTCACAAATTGAATTGCGCATTATGGCGCACGTGTCGGGCGACGAAAATTTACAGCGTGCCTTCGCCCAGAGCGAGGATATTCACCGCGCGACCGCCTCCGAGGTGTTCGGCGTCGAGTTGGCCGATGTGTCGTTCGAGCAGCGCCGGTCGGCCAAAGCCATTAATTTCGGCCTGATTTACGGCATGGGCGAATTTGGCCTGGCCTCGGCGCTGGGCATCACGCGCGATGCCGCAAAGGCGTATATTGACCGTTATTTCGCCCGTTATCCGGGCGTTGCCGAATACATGGATCAGACCCGGCGCAAAGCGCATGAGCAGGGCTATATTGAAACCGTGTTTGGCCGCCGATTGTGGTTTCCTGAAATGCACGGCGCCAACGGTCCGCGTCGCGCGGCTGCCGAGCGCGCCGCCATCAACGCGCCTATGCAGGGTACAGCGGCGGACCTGATAAAAATGGCGATGGTTGCCGTGCAGGACTGGCTTGAGGCGCAACAGCTCAAGAGCCTTATGGTGATGCAGGTGCATGATGAACTGGTGCTCGATGTTCCGCGCGCTGAAGTTGAGATCGTTGTGGGCCAGTTGCCCGGCCTGATGTGCAATGTCGCCAGCCTTAGTGTTCCACTGGTTGCTGAAGTCGGAGTTGGCCCTAATTGGGAGCAGGCTCATTAACCCGAGTCCAGCCATGTTTTGCAAGACCCCGAAGATAGGCAATTCGGCCCTATTCTTTCTTTTGTCAGGAGTTATCTGATGCCTTTCTCCGCTATTACCGGCGCGGCCGCAACCACCATTTACACCTCGGCTCAGGGCTTGAAGCATGGTTTGTTCGATATGCCAACGTTCGATGGCGCGATTCAAGCATATTACGCGGCTCCTCAGGATCGGACCAACGTCCCCGTCGTTCTGGTCATCCAGGAGATCTTCGGCTTGCATGAACACATTCAAGATGTATGCCGGCGCTTTGCGCATGAAGGTTATTTCGCGATCGCGCTTGAACTGTATCAGCGCCAGGGCAATGTTTCTCATTTTGCCGACGTTTCGGCGCTTATCAAGGCAGTCGTCGCCAAGGTTCCCGATGAACAGGTTATGGCGGATCTTGACGCCAGCGCTCAATGGGCGGTCAGTCAGGGGGCCGACATCAATCGGCTGGGGGCCACCGGGTTTTGCTGGGGCGGCCGCCTGGCCTGGATGTATGCGGCGCATAGTCCGAACTGCAAGGCAGCCGTGTCCTGGTACGGAAAACTGACAGCGGGCCATGGGCCCTTGCAGACGCGTAATCCGATCGACGTGGCGGCATCGCTTTACGGACCGGTGCTGGGGTTGTATGGGGCGCTTGACGCCAGTATTCCGGTAACGGACGTGGAACAGGTTCAAGCCATCCTGCGGCAAGGCAACGCGGCATCCAGGGCATCTGAACTGGTGGTGTATCCCAAAGCCAAACATGCGTTTTTCGCTGATTATCGGCCCAGCTATCGCAAGAACGACGCGAGCGATGGGTGGGACAGGGCATTGGGGTGGTTTGGCCGGTATTTGGCGTAATCCTGTTTCTAAATCATTCGTGCACTTTGTCAGCTTCGCTTGTTGCACGGCTTGTACTGTCTGCGCTTCGCCTTCGCGTTCATGAATGATTTGGAAACGGAATAACCAGGTTCGCGCGATTCGGATTCAGTTGTCGTTATCGCGCAGGCGGTTTGGCAGAAGCTCGTTATGTTTGGCCAGGATTGGATAGGCGGCTGCGCCGACCAGATACGAATTGATCGTCTTTATGTCTCGCAGGATGTCCAGATACAAGGATTCCATCCCGGCCGGCGCGGCCTGGCCCGACATGATTTTTTGCATGTGTTGCCTGGTGGCGTCGGTCTCGATGGCTCGGAACTGATCCTTTTCCATTGCAAGGTAGCGGGCGCTTTTGATGTCCTCGGTTACGAACAGCGCGGCCGTCTGGCGTTGATTGCGTATCAGTCGATCCAGACATTGCGTTAGCTCTTGGCGCTGTGCGGCGTTCAACGCCCAGCCCTTTTTGTGGATGGTCGTGGCGTGCCCCAGCAGTCCCGTGGCGGCAATGCCGGCTGCATAGGCGACGTGCGATGAGAAGGTCAGAACTTCGTTAAGGCGCTGGTGGTCTTCCTGGCTCATATTTTCCTGGTCGAGCGTTGCCAGATATTGAATGATCAATCCGTCAAGATGGTTTACGGCGTTGTTGATGTCTCGCGCTTCGGCGATCCGATGGCGGTTGTCGCGCAGGAAGCCGGCGCGCGCCATGTTCAATAAGGCTTGCAGCATATCGGCCAGGCGCAGCGCTTCGCGGGCTGCGTTGCCTAGCGCCACGGCGGGAACCTCGTGCGCCGATTCGTCCAGATACACCGGTTTGGACGGGTCGTTTGGGTCAATGCGTTTGGGTAGCCAGCGAGTCATCAGCTTGGCGTAAGGCCCAAGCAGCGGTAAAAAAATGATGGCCGTCGCGACGTTGAACAATGTGTGGAAATTAGCCACCGACCGCGCGGGATCCGGCGTTATGTAAGCCATTAGCGCGGGAATCCATGGCAGCGCCGCAAGCGTCATGAGGCAGGTGATAAAGCGCATGCTCAGGTTCCCGAGCGGCAGGCGCTTTGCGGCCGGGTCGCCGTCCGTGACGCCTTCGAGCAGCGGGTTAATCGAAGTCCCCAGGTTGGCCCCCAGCACCAAGGCGTACGCGACCGGTGGCGTGACCAGGCCATGGCCGGCCAGCGACATGATCAGCACGACCACGGCCACGCTCGAATGCGCCGCCCAAGTCAGCAGCATGGCCAATAACAAGGCGATCACAGACTCGCCGGCGAGCGCGTCAAGCAGTGTGGCAAGCAGGTGCGAGTGCTGGATAGGGTCGAAAAGCGTCACCAGTTCGTACAAGGCCAGCAACAGCAAACCCAGGCCGATGAAGACGCGTCCCAGGTCGCGCCTGCGGCCTGGTTGGTGGCGTCTGAATAGCCAGACGCCGATCAGTATGAAAATGGGCGCAAGCGCGGTCAGATTAAACGACAGAAGCTGCACGA
>JBDTGB010000286.1:0-2811 GCA_039937635.1 Burkholderiaceae bacterium
ATACAGAACGTTTTATGCAAATTAAGGTGCGACACATCCGAGCCAAACTTGCCTGGACGGGCAACGCCCACCATCGCATTCATATTCGCGCCATCAAGGTACACCTGGCCGCCAGCAGCATGCACCATGTCGCAAATTTCAATCACCGCTTCTTCGAATACCCCGTGCGTCGAAGGGTACGTAATCATAAGCGCGGCAAACCGATCACCCGCCTGCTCCACCTTGGTCTGAAGATCGGCCAAATCAATATTGCCGTTGTCGTCGGAAGCCACGACCACCACATCCATGCCCGCCAAGTGAGCAGATGCCGGGTTGGTGCCATGCGCCGAAGACGGGATCAGGCATATATTGCGCTGCCCCTGGCCGTTGGCCCGATGGTAGCCGCGAATCGCCAGAAGGCCCGCGTATTCGCCTTGCGCGCCAGAATTAGGTTGCAGACTGATCGAGTCGTAGCCCGTGATTTCGCACAATGCCGCCGACAGCCGGCGAATCAGTTCCTGATACCCCTTGGTTTGATCGGCGGGCGCGTAAGGATGCATGGCGCCGAACTCGGGCCATGTCACCGGAATCATCTCGGCCGTTGCGTTCAGCTTCATAGTGCACGAACCCAAAGGAATCATGGTTCGATCAAGCGCCAGATCCTTGTCCGCCAAGCCGCGCAAATAACGCAGCATGTCGGTCTCGGACTGAATTTTTGAAAATATAGGATGCGTCAAAATCGGCGAACGGCGCCGCAAGCCGGCCGGAATGCATTGCTCGGTTGACAAGGCTAGACCCGACCAGTCGGGCTCGATCGCGGTTTTAGTCAAGGCCTTGGCAAAGGCTCCCACCAACGCGGTCAGATCGGCCGGCGTCACAGTTTCGTCCAGCGAAACCGCTAATTGCGTCGAACTGACATGACGCAAATTGATCGAAGCCGCATGGGCCGCCTGCACAATCGCATCGGTCCGAATACCTGTGTCGAGCAACAAGGTATCGAAGAAATGGTCATTAACACTTGTAATACCAAGCGAATGCAACGATTGCCGCAAACAGGCCGTCAGCCGCGCAACGCGTTGTGCAATGCGCTTGATGCCCGATGGGCCATGCCATACCGCATACATGCCAGCCATCACAGCAAGCAATACCTGCGCCGTGCAAATATTCGAGGTGGCCTTCTCGCGGCGTATGTGCTGCTCGCGCGTTTGCAAGGCAAGGCGCAAGGCCACCGCCCCCTGGCTATCTACCGACACGCCCACCAAACGGCCAGGCATCGTGCGCTTGAACGCATCTTTACACGCCATGAAACCGGCGTGCGGGCCGCCAAACCCCAAAGGCACGCCAAAACGCTGTGTCGAGCCAACGGCAATGTCGGCCCCCCATTCCCCTGGCGGCGTCAACAAAGCCAGCGCCAGTAAATCAGTGGCGACAGTCACAACCGCGCCACGCGTGTGCGCCAACTCGGTCAGTTGCCGATAATCGACGATTCCGCCCAAACTGTGCGGATACTGCAACAGGACGCCAAAGCATTCCGGCAGGTTCTGCGCTTCATCGCCCACCACCAGCTCGATATCCAGACCATCGGCACGAGTGCGCAAAACCTGAAGAGTCTGGGGATGGCAGTGTTTGGAAGCGAAAAATACCCGGCTTTTCGCGCGCGAAGTCCGGCGCGCCATCGTCATGGCCTCGGCGGCGGCGGTGCCCTCGTCAAGTAGCGACGAGTTGGCAATATCCAGGCCGGTCAGATCGATCACCATCGTCTGATAATTTAAAAGCGCCTCAAGACGGCCCTGAGAAATTTCAGGCTGATACGGCGTGTAGGCTGTATACCACGCAGGGTTCTCAAGAATATTGCGCAAGATCACATTGGGCACATCGGTGCCGTAATAACCTTGGCCGATATAACTGCGAAACACCCGATTGCGGCCCGCAATCTCTTTGACTTCAGCCAAGACGTCGGGTTCGCTGCGCGAAGCGGGCAAATCCAGCGCGCCTTGCATCAAGATGCCGGCTGGAACAACTTGCCGCACCAGGCTTTGCATGTCGGGCACGCCCATCGCGGATAACATCTTTTTCTGATCGGCCGACGCGGGCCCGATATGGCGCCCAATAAAGTCGGCGTGAGGATCTAATTCAAACACCATGATTACGCCCTAAACAGAACCTTGGGATTCATACGCCGCCGCATCCAGCAAAGCGTCAACATCGGCCGCATTATCCGGTTTTATTTTGAAAATCCAGGTATCGAAAGCCGCCTTATTAATCAGATCAGGCTCCGATTCCAGCGCTCCGTTGAACGCGACGATTTTGCCATCTATGGGCGCGTAGATATCAGACGCCGCTTTAACCGATTCGATCACTCCGGCGGTTTCGCCCGCTTTTAGCGTTGCGCCCGGATTCACATCGCCCACAAACACCAAGTCGCCCAATTGATCCTGCGCGTTGTCGGTAATGCCCACTAAAAACACGTCGCCATCGGCTTTAACCCATTCGTGCGACGATGTGTACTTGCGATCATTAGGTAGATTCATGAGTCACCTCGTTAAAAATTTATTTGTTTCACCGGTTTGAACCAAGCGCGAAATCAAGCGGCAAGAACCTTGCCGTTGCGCACGAAAGGCATCTTCGTAACTTCAGCGGCGAACCACTTGCCGCGGATCTCGACCTGAACCTGATCCCCCGTCTTGGCGCCACCCGGCACACGCGCCATGCCAATGGACGTTCCCATAGTGGGAGACATCGTGCCGCTGGTCATTTCGCCTTCGCCTTGCGTGGTGCGCACCTTCATGTGCGGGCGCATGACGCCACGGTCAAGCAGCCGCAATCCAATCA
>JBDTGB010000287.1:0-6942 GCA_039937635.1 Burkholderiaceae bacterium
ATACATTATAAATACATCACTCTGGATCGTGCGGGCAAAGACTTCACTCCGGCTGTATTGCCCTTGCGCGCCAACCCGCCCGACTTGATCGCCAATATGATGTTGCCGCCAGCGGCTTATATATTGATGAATCAACTTTATGAACAGGGCGTGGCGCCCTCGGCTAAAACCTGGTTTTACGATGGCGCCGGCATTGCCGACTACCCGGACTTTCGCCAGAACGTGAAGGAAGCAAGCAAATACATGCTGGTTTTCGGTCTGTATCACCCCAAAATGGTCATGCCGAAAATGGGACAGGAAGTCGCCGATATTTACAAGAAGAAATTCAAAACTGCGCCAAACCGCCTGATTTTCCAGGCGGCCGATTCGATCGTGGTGATTGCTCAGGCGATTGAACACGCCAAATCCACCGACAGCGCCGCCATCATCAAGGCGATGCAAACCATGGAATTCGACGGCGTGCGCGGCAAGTTCCGTTTCTCGGAAAAACCCGGGATCACCTATCAGCAATGGGTCGACATTCCGTACGTGACCTATCAGATGCAGGAAGTCGATCAGCCTGTTGACGACACGGTGCTGGTTCAAACCTTTGGGCAGCCTCTTCAGATGGACAAACTGGTCAGGCCCGCCAAGTAAGCGGTCTTGCGTTTGCCGTAACGAATAAGCCGGGGCGTTGCGCCCCGGCTTCCAGGAGACTTTACCTTGCTGGCTCTCGATCTGCTTATCAATGGCCTGATTATTGGTTTATTTTATGCGCTGATGGCCGTCGGCCTGACGATGATCTTCGGCATACTGAAGATTGTGAACTTCGCCCATGGTGAGTTCTACATGATAGGCGCGTATACCTACACCCTGATTTCGCTTAGCCTGGGCGTATCGCCATGGCTGGCTTTGCCGATAGCGGGATTGGCCGGCGCGGGAATTGGATGGGCGACCGAACGCTTGCTTATGCGCCCCCTGTACTCGGGTTACGGAACCTGGGGGCTTATGAAGGACGAATATTCAATCGTCGTCACCTTCGGCCTGTCTTTGCTGTTGATCAATCTGGTTGACAAGATCGTCGGTCCTTATCCAGTGCGCGGCCCGTCGCTTTCAAGCGTAACGCGCATCGCCGTCGGCCCGTTCATGATGACCGGTCAGAAGCTGATCACCGCCGGGATCACCATCGTTCTTCTGGTGTCCTTGGCATTGTTCATCAAACGCTCGCTATGGGGTCGCCAGATCCAGGCGGTCGCTCAAAATCGCCTGGGCGCTTCGATCGCAGGTATCGATATCGCGCGGGCCAGCAGCGTTGTGTTTATGACGTCGGGCGTGCTGGCTGCTCTTGCGGGAGCCTTACTGTCGCCGGTCATCAACGCCACTCCGGACGTGGGTATTTTTCCCGCTGTTAAATCCTTTGCCATTGTGGTGATCGGAGGCATGGGATCGGTGCCGGGCAGTATTCTGGCGGCGTTGTTGCTGGGCGTAATTGAAAGCTTTGGCGCGGTCTATCTGTCGTACGACTATCGCGACACCTATGGCCTGGTGCTATTGATCCTGATCTTGATGGTCCGCCCTCATGGTTTGTTTGGCGAACGCTCGCGCGAGGTTTAACCCATGTTGATATTGCGGCATCCAAATTTACATTCCAGCAAATTGCGCAACGAGTTGCGCCTTAGCCTGGCCATACTTGCCGTGCTGGCGCTGATGCCGTTGGCGATAACTTCGCCTTACTGGCTGGGCGTATTGATCGTCAGCATGTATTTCGCCATCATGGCGTCGGGATGGAATTTGCTGGCGGGTTATGCGGGGCAGTTTTCCCTGGCTCCAGCCGCCTTTGCCATGCTGGGTGGTTATGCCACGGGGCTTTTTGCTTATCATTTGAATTCGCCCTTGTGGATCGGGTTGCCGATGTCGATTATCGTTCCGGGTCTTATTGGTCTGGCGTTGGGGCGTATTGTGCTGCGCTTGTCGGGGCATTACCTGGCTTTGACGACCTTATGCTTTGCCGAGATCGTGCGCCTGGTTATTTACAATTCGTTTGATTTCACACGCGGCGACCAGGGTCTGAATGTTCCGGGGCTATTCGATAACCGGCTGGCTTATTACTACCTGTTTCTGGCTACGTTGATTGCGGTCGTGCTGCTCATTTATTGGGTCCTGCGTTCTCCGGCCGGACGATTCCTGCAAGCTATTCGCGATGATGAAATAGGAGCGGCAAGCCGGGGAGTCGACGTGGTGCGTTATAAAACCATGGCGTTTTTCATCAGTTGCGCGATCTGCGGGTTTGCCGGAGGTCTGTACGGCACCTTTGCGCGCCTGGTCAGCCCTGAGCTTGGTTTGATCGCGCAGACCGGGTTGGTTGTGGCGATGGTTGTAATTGGCGGACTGGGAACTTTGGTGGGTCCGTTAATTGGCGCCATGCTTGTTTACACTGCGTCCGAGTTGTTGCGCAGCGTCGGCGGCATACAAATGATTGTGTTTGCTTTCCTGGTTATTGTGTTTGCGCGCTTCTTCCGTGAAGGCTTGTGGGGGCTGGCGCGTCGTGCCGTCGCTCGCCGCGCGTCCGCCGAACCCAAGGAGGCGTGATGGCATTATTGGAAATCAAGGGCATTGAAAAGCGCTTCGGCGGCTTGCGTGCGGTCGATGGCGTCGGCATCGATGTCCATCAAGGCGAATTGCTGGGGTTGATCGGTCCGAACGGCTCGGGCAAGACGACCTTGCTTAATGTGCTGTCCGGGCATTTGCCGGCCGATGGCGGATCGGTGCGGCTGGATGGGAAAAATATATTGGGCTTGAACCCGACGCAACTGGCGCGATTGGGCGTGTTGCGCATGTTTCAGATCACACGCCTGTTTAATCGCATGAGCGCCTTTGACAATCTGGCGGTATGCGGCATGGCGATGGGCCTGACCCAGGATCGGTCCTTTGCGCGCGCGGTCGAGTTGCTCGACGAATTGAAACTGACGCCGGTCATGTATCTGGATGCGGGCCAGCTTTCGGGCGGCCAAAGGAAGCTGCTCGAGTTCGGCACGTGCTTCATGGCGTCGCCGCGAATCGCGTTGCTCGATGAATCGTTTGCCGCCGTGCATCCGACCATGAAAGAAATCATGTCCCGGTTTATTCGCAGCCGCAACGAAGCGGGGCAGACCTTTGTTTTGGTCAGTCACGATATGCCGCTGGTGGTCGAACTGTGTAAACGGTCGGTTTGCATGAATGCGGGCAAGGTGTTGGCCGACGGACCCACTCAAGAGGTATTGAGTTCCAGGCCCGTAATCGCCGCCTATCTCGGGGAAGAATCAGACGAGGAACTGCAACATGCCTGAGGCATTATTGGAAATGGATGGCGTGACCGCCGGTTATATGGGCGATATCGACGTGTTGCGCGGTGTTTCTCTGACAGTTTGGCAAGGACGGATCAGCGGCCTGATCGGGTTGAACGGCGCAGGGAAGTCAACACTGTTCAAAACCATCTATGGGTTTTTGCCGCCCAAGACCGGCGTGGTTCGTCTTGCCGGAAACGACATTTCCGGCAAGGCTCCGCATACTTTGATAGACGATGGCCTTTGGTATATTCCGCAAGAATCCAGTCTGTTCCCGTACCTGACGGTGGAAGAAAACCTGCGTTTGCCGTTGGAAGGCCGGCGCAAGCAATATGGTGGTGTGCTGGAGCAGCGCCTGGACGATACACTGACCCGGTTTCCATTGATGCGTGAAAAATTCAAAACCCAGGCGGGCGACTTATCGGGTGGTCAGCAAAAATCGCTTGAATTCGCCAAGGCTTATATGGTTCAGCCGCGCGTGTGTTTGATCGACGAACCCAGCATTGGTCTGGCTCCGAAGGTGGCAGTCGAAGTCTTCCAGTGGATCAAAGCGTTTGCTGAATCCGGCATGGGTATTTTGCTGGTTGATCATAATGTGCGACGCGTCGTGTCGATGTCCGACCATATCTATGTCCTTAGCCTCGGTGAAATTACCGCCTCGGGCACACCAGAGGATTTCCGCGGGGACCTGCACGCGCAGGTGCGCGAATGGCTGGGTATTAACTTCTAATTCCGTTTCTAAATTATTCGCTTTCGCGTTCACGAATGATTTACAAACGGAATAACTGCTGCTATGGCTATCGCGCCGGAAATTTCCAGGTGAACCCCAGTGCGATCCGCCACATTGCGAAGATGTTCCCGCATGGCCTGAACCGCGCGTTCTGGCGACCCGTCTGCGAGAGCGTCGATAATGCGGGCATGTTCGGCAATGGGTTCGCTTACCCTGGCCGGCTCGGCAAATGCGACTTGGCGGCTGCGTTCCACGACATCGTTGATATTTTCGACGATATCCAGCATGAGCGGGCTGGCCGCAATTTCGAATATACAGGCATGAAAGGCGTGATCGCCTTCGGCCATCGTGACCAGGTCGCCCACCGCGGCGGCCATTTGCATTTGCGCAACGGTCGCGCGCAAACGATCCAGCCCATCCGGTGTAATGGTGCGGGCCGCCAGCGTGACGGCCAGCACTTCAAGTTGCGCGCGCACCATGTGAACGTCCGCCAGCGCATAGCGCCCCACGAATAGCCGCCGTTGCTGCACGTTTGTCAGTCCATTTTTGTCTTGCGCAACAATGAAGACGCCACGCCCCGGTTCGCTGCGCAATAAGCCCAGCGCTTCAAGCATGGTGATTGCTTCGCGCAACGAGGCGCGGCTTACGCCCAGTTCATCCGCCAGTTGGCGCTGGCCGGGCAGCTTGCCAGTCTGGGCCCATTCCTTTCGATGCAAGCGGGCTTGCAACTGCTGCGCAATGTTTTTTACGGTGCTAAAAGATCTGTTTTTCATAGGTGGCCGTATCGGGCAAATGCAGGCGATGGGAAGCCTGCGTCAAGTATAAAGAAAGGACGCCCGATTGGCGATGACAGAATTGTGTGCATAGTGGCGCAACGCGGTAATACCTGGCGTGTTCATGGCCGGCGCATTCATGTCATTCGTGTCTTGCGCGTTCGTTGACAATATCGAACGCTCGATCTATTCTTGATCGCGGAGGTAGGGCATGTATAAGAAATTCAGCTTGGATAATAAAGCTGTGCTGATAACAGGAGCCTCGGGAGGGCTCGGGGAGCATTTCGCTGCAACATTAAGCGACGCTGGCGCGACGGTTATTGCAGCCGGGCGCCGCCGTCAGCCGCTTGACGCCTTGGTTCAGCGACTTCAAAAACAGGGCGCGAAAGCCCACGCCGTCACGATGGACGTCACCAGCCAGGTCAGCATAGCGGCTGGGTTCAATCAGGCGCAAGAGCATTGCGGTGTGATCGGCGTCGTTGTATGTTGCGCCGGCGTGGCGATTAATAAAAAATCCCTGGATCTTTCTGTCGACGAATGGGACAAGGTTGTCGATACAAACTTGAAAGGAAGCTGGATGGTATGCAACGAGGCAGCGCGCCGGCTGGTGCAGGCCGGCCAACCCGGTTCGATTATTAACATTACGTCCATTCTTGGGCATCGCGTTGCCGGCTCGGTTCTTCCCTATGCCGCCGCCAAGGCGGGCCTGGAACAAATGACTTGTGCTTTGGCGCTTGAATGGGCGCGTCACGGAATACGCGTTAATGCGCTGGCGCCGGGCTATATCGAAACAGACTTGAATCGCGAATTTTTTTCTTCCGAGGCGGGACAAGCCATGATCAACCGTATTCCACAGCGACGGCTCGGGCAATGCGCCGACCTTGATGGCGCCTTGTTGTTGCTGGCTTCGGACGCCTCGTCATACATGACGGGAAGCAGCATTGTGGTTGATGGCGGCCACTTGCAATCCTCTCTTTAAGACAGGCTGACAATGGACTTTACGCTCTCGAACAGGGGTGAGGATTACCGCAAGCGGATCAAGGCTTTTGTGGATGCGGAAGTGATACCGCTTGAAAAAGAAGCGGGCTCTTACGATGCCCATGAAAATATTGACGAGACTTTGCTGCAATCGCTCAGGGCCAAGGCCAGGTTGCAAAACTTATGGAGCCTGCAGATGCCCACCGAGCGCGGAGGCCAGGGACTTTGCGTGACCGAGATGGCGGCATGCTACGAAGAAATGAATCGCTCCATATTTGGCCCGGTCATTTTTAATTCCGCGGCGCCCGATGATGGCAACATGATGGTGCTGAACAAGGTGGCAACCCAAGAGCAAAAAGACCGGTGGTTGCAGCCGATTATCGACGGAGCTGTGCGTTCGTCATTTGCCATGACCGAGCCGGCTCCGGGCAGCGGATCGGATCCCGGAATGATGCGAACGACGGCCGTTCGCCACGGCGATCGCTGGATCGTCAATGGCGTCAAGCACTTCATAACAGGCGCGGCGGTTGCTTCACATTTTATTTTAATTGCGCGCACGTCAAGCGACACCCGCAAGGGACTGACCGCCTTTTTGTTTCATAAAAACGATCCGGGCTGGGAGATCGTGCGCCGCATTCCGATCATGGGTCCCGAAGAACATGGCGGACATTGCGAGCTGCGTTTTACCGACATGGCAATTCCCGATGAAAATCGTTTGATGGGTATCGGCGATGGCTTGAAGTTGACTCAGATTCGCCTTGGCGTTGCGCGATTGACGCATTGCATGCGCTGGCTGGGTTTGTCCAAACGAGCATTGGAAATTGCCGCCGACTACGTATCCCGGCGCGAATCGTTTGGTGTTGCGTTGGCCGAACGCGATGGCGTGCAATGGCTGCTGGGGGAAGCGGCCATGAACATTCAAATTGGCCGTTTGCTGACCATGCACGCAGCCTGGAAATTGGATCAGGGCGAGTTCGCCCGCAAAGAGGTTTCCATGGCTAAAGTGATTGTGGCCGACACACTGCACAAGGCGGTGGATACAGCGATTCAATTGTGCGGCGCGCGCGGGTACTCTAAAGATACGCCGCTGGAGTGGATGTACCGTTACGCGCGTCAGGCTCGTCTGGTCGATGGCGCGTCCGAGGTGCATAAAATGGTT
>JBDTGB010000288.1:0-5031 GCA_039937635.1 Burkholderiaceae bacterium
CGCGACCGTGCCTGGACGGTGCTTCTGATTTTTTTGCGTCTGGGATTGACCTCTTTCGGCGGCCCCGTCGCGCATCTGGGCTACTTCAGGACCGAATTTGTCCTGCGCCGGCGCTGGCTCAGCGAACGCCGCTACGCGGATCTGGTGGCCTTGTGTCAGTTCCTGCCCGGGCCCGCCAGCAGTCAGGTTGGCATGGCGATCGGGCTGTCGCGAGCCGGGTTCGGGGGACCGGATTGATCATATTCAAGCCGGCGCAAGACCTGGCCCTCTCTTCACGTTCGCAGCCTTTCTGGGCGCTTCGATGAGCCTTCCTCCCAACGGCTGGGTCGGCGCAGCGATTTGTCTGGCCGCCATCTTCGCCCCTTCGTTTCTGTTGGTGGCCGGCGCATTGCCATTCTGGGAACAACTACGCCGCGACATGCGCACCCAGGCGGCGCTGGCGGGCGTGAACGCCGCCGTTGTCGGCCTGCTGCTGGCAGCGCTCTATCGGCCGGTATGGACTAGCGCCATCCTTAAGCCCCAAGACTTCGCATTGGCGCTTGTTGCGCTACTTGCACTGATGCTCTGGAAACTGCCGCCGTGGGCAGTAGTGTTCGGATGCGCAATAGCCGGATGGCTATTGAGCGTTGCTCTATGAAACGGAGTGGCGCGATCACTGCGCATCACTCTTGCCGATCACAACCTGGTCCGCATACTTGGCAATAATTTCGCCCACTTTTTGCATGATCTCGGCGTGCATCTTCAACTGCAGTTTCTCATTTCCCGGCGGTAATTGCGGCATCATCGAATGACCTCTCGTCATGCCATTGCCCATCATGGAGCCACGCATCATGCCACCATGCATCATGTGATTGGCCATCATGCCGCTGCCCATCGTTGCACACATCGCCGAGCCATTTCCCGCCATGCCGCCCTGCATCATCGACGCGTCCGCCTGTTTTTGGTTTGGTTCGGGTTTGCTGGCGGCCGATTCATTGTTCATCATTCCGCCATGCATCATACCGCCGCCCATGCTTGCTTTCAGAGTGGCGCTCAGTTGATCGAGCTGTTCCTGAGTGGGTGCGGCAAACGCTGATACACTCACGCTCGCAACAAGCGCTGTAAAAAATACGGCTGTCATCCGCCTGGTTTTCATTTCAATCTCCCAAATAAATTCAAGCTATGTAAACGTTCGCCATGACGAATCAGTCTATTCCCCGTCGCCGGCCATTACAAGGACTATTGGAAGCCCTCCGATACGTCGTTGAATTAGATGAATTCAGGCTAGAATTCAATGAAGTTAGATGAAAATACGATGAACCATGAAACGCGATGAAACGGGTGCGCAAGCTAACGCGTTGACCGCGCCGCGCGATTAAACGCCCTGCGATTAAAATCAAACCATGAATAAACTGCCCACCCCGGTCAAAGTCGACGTGCTCGAGTCCGCGCATCGCACCCTTGGCACTGAAATCAGCGCATTGCAAACACTGGACAAGCGGCTGGACGGCTCTTTTAACGATGCGGTATCGCTGATACTAAGCTGTCAGGGCCGGGTCGTCGTCACGGGAATCGGCAAGTCGGGCCACATTGCAAAAAAAATAGCCGCCACACTGGCCTCGACGGGGACACCGGCGTTTTTCATGCACGGCGCCGAGGCCATCCACGGCGACCTGGGCATGCTTACGCCACAGGATGTCGTGCTGGCCATTTCTTACTCCGGAACGGCCTATGAACTGCTATGCATACTATCGGTGGTAAAGCGCATGGGCGGCCGGCTCATTGCCATGACCGGACATCCGCAATCAGATCTGGCGGTAAACGCCGATCTGCATCTGAATGCCTATGTTGAGCACGAAGCCTGCCCGCTGGGCCTGGCGCCCACCGCCAGCACAACCGTAGCCCTTGTGCTGGGCGACGCCATAGCCGTGGCATGCCTGGAAGCGCGCGGCTTCAGCACCGAGGACTTCGCCCTCTCGCACCCCGGCGGCGCATTGGGGCGCCGGTTATTAACACATGTTCGAGACATCATGCGTCAGGGCGACGCCTTGCCTATCGTGCGCGCCAACACGCCTATCGCCGACACGCTGCTGGAGATGTCGTCAAAGCGGATGGGCATGACGATTGTGGTCGACGGGCAAAAACATCCGATCGGAATTTTTACCGATGGCGACCTGCGACGGCTGATTGAACGCCACGGCGACATTCGCCCGCTGACAGTGGCGGACGGCATGTCGCGCAATCCCAAATGCGTCGCCCCCGCGGCGTTGGCGGTCGAAGCGGCCACCCTGATGGACGCGAACCGATTGACGCAAGTGCTTGTCGTAGACGATACCGGGCTATTATTAGGGGCTCTACACATGCACGATCTGCTTGCCGCGAAGGTAATCTGACATTGAAACGACCGGCCATTTCCCATCCCGCCGAAGCGCTTGTGCTGGCCAAAATCGCACCGGCTGTGATCGAACGCGCGCGCCAGGTTCGACTGATGGCCTTTGACATCGACGGCGTTTTAACGGATGGCTCTCTTTGGTACGGTGAAAACGGAGAAATAATCAAAGGTTTTCATTCCCTTGACGGATACGGCCTGCAGCTTATGCGCGAAAACGGAATTCTCGTCGCGCTTATCACTGGCCGTCAGGGCCCGATTGTGGCGCGCCGAGCCGTCGATCTGGGCATTTCGGCCGTGCTGCAAGGCGTGCGCGACAAGGCGCAGGCGCTTGCCGCCCTGGCTCAGGAACACGGTTGCTCGATGGCTCAAACCGGCTACATGGGCGATGACATCATCGACCTTGCAGCGCTTCAGCGCGTTGGGTTCGCGGCCAGTGTGCCAAACGCGCCCACGTACATTGCGCAGGCAGCCCACTGGGTCGCGTCGCACCCGGGCGGGTCGGGCGCCGTGCGTGAATGCTGCGATCTAATCCTGGCGGCGCAGGGCCGGCTTGGCGCCAGCTTCGCGCCAAATGCCCTGACAAGAAGCGCCGCCATCCAGTAAGACCATGAAAGAACGACTTCCGGCTTTCATTGCCATTGCCCTTCTCGCCAGCCTGGTTGCCGGAACATGGTGGGCGGCCGATTACGCGCAGCGATCTGTCCAGATCGATCCGCCACCGCGCATGACCCACGACCCCGATTCCTGGGCTGACGATTTCGTCATGGTGCGCACTGATCCAGCGGGAGTAGCCGCGAACCGCCTGGAAGGCAAAACGATGCAACACTACCCGGACAACGACTCCTACACCATCACGGCGCCGAAAGCCATAGGGCAGCAACCGGGTTCGCCGATTACTATTGGGACATCGGAAACAGCCGTTATGGACCAGAACGGATCCAGAATAGTCATGAGCGGCAATGCCCATCTGCATCGCGTGCCGGGCCCGGACGGAAAAGTTCTGGATGTGAAAAGCAAGCAACTGACATTACTGCCCGACAAAGATGTAGTCTTTACAAACTTGCCGGCTTTAGTGGTAAATGGGAACTCGACCATGAACGGCAAGGGCATGCATTACGATAACAAGACGCGGCAGCTACAGGTGTTTTCAGCGACCGACGTAAAAATCTCGGGCCAGGACTCCGTAAAGAATCAATCCAGCGCCAAAACGGATCACACAAAAAAGAAACCATGAATTCATCACATTCCATTCTACCGGCAAGTTGGCTCGCGGCGCTCCTGTTTGCCTGCGCCTACGGCCTTGTTCAGACGACGGCGCAGGCCCAGCCAACAAGCAAGGTGTCCGCATCCCAGACAAAAGCGGCCCAGCCCGCAGCCAGCAAAAAACCAGTGGAAGAACCCGACACCACCATTTTGTCGGATAGCCTTAACTACGACGACGTAAAAAAAGAAAGCACGTTCACCGGCAACGTAATCATGACGCGCGGCCTGATGACCTTGCGCTCCGACAAGCTTGTCCTGACAGAGGACGCCGAGGGCTTTCAGTACGGCACAGCCACCGTCGACCAAGGCAAGCTGGTTTACATACGTCAGGAAAACCCCGAGAAATTCGAAGTCGTCGAAGCCAAAGGCCTGCGAGCCGAATACAACGGCAAGACCAACGAGATCGACATGATCGGCAAGGCTATCGTAACGCGCTTCGTTTGCGGCAAACCTTTCGATACGATCAAGGGGGAACGCGTCAAGTATTTCGAAAAATCCAGCACCTACCAGGCATTCGGCGGCCCGGATTCAGCGGCCAAAGACGGCCGCGTCCGATCAGTGACCCAACCGCGCGCGCAAGCTGACGCGGCAGCGGCCGCATGCCGCCAAAAATCGGTAAAACACTGAAACCCATGTTTCATTCCTCTCAGTCGCACCCCGGCAAAACGCGTGCGCTCAATGCCGCTCACGGCAGCTTGCAAGCAGTGGGGCTACGCAAAACCTACGGAAAACGCACCGTCGTGCATGACGTTTCCTTATCCGTGGATAGCGGCGAAGTCGTGGGCTTGCTGGGACCGAACGGCGCTGGCAAGACCACCAGTTTTTATATGATTGTCGGCATCATCCCCGCCGATGCGGGGCGTATCGTCATCGACGACATGCCGATCACCAGCATGCCCATACACAAGCGGGCGCGCCTGGGTCTGTCATATCTGCCGCAAGACGCCTCGGTGTTTCGACGCCTGACCGTCGAAGAAAACATTCGGGCAGTACTCGAACTTCAGGTCGACGAACAGTCCAAACCCTTGACGTCAGCAAAAATCGGCGAAAATCTGGAATCGCTGATCGACGAGTTGCAAATCGGACATATACGCCGCAATACGGCTATCTCGTTATCGGGCGGCGAACGGCGCCGCGTTGAAATCGCGCGCGCCCTGGCCACCCATCCACGCTTCATTTTGCTCGACGAACCGTTTGCCGGCGTCGATCCCATTGCCGTTATTGAAATCCAGCGCATCGTGCATTTTCTGAAAAGCCGCAATATCGGCATCCTGATCACCGACCACAACGTACGCGAGACTCTGGGTATTTGCGACCGGGCCTATATCATTAGCGAAGGCAAGGTTCTGACCGACGGCCACCCCAGCGAAATCATCGACAACGAGGCCGTTCGCAAA
>JBDTGB010000289.1:0-2589 GCA_039937635.1 Burkholderiaceae bacterium
GGTTGTTGCCTTCAAGTTTCGCAAGGATAACGTTGCCGCGTTGTTCTTGCGACGGCCCCGGGATGCGCTGCAAGCGCACAAGCGGCGTTGAGCCGATCGTGTCTTCAATAGTGGTGTATTTTTTCATGCGGAAATCATACACCGAACCGCTTGTCGCTGGCTTGAACGACCCTGGTCCGCCCCCGGTTTTTCCAAATACTAAGGGCGCAACTTGAAGATGCGCGATGAAGCTGGCTTTTGACCTTTCGACACACCGGAGGCGGACTTTACCGCTTGCGCTGGCCTTACCTCTTGCGCCGGTTTGTCCGATTCCTGCCGCCCCGCCGGTTCCACCGTGCCGTGACCGCCCAAGGTCAAGCCCGCCGCCTGTAGCGACGCGGCCTTTTTGGGGCCAATGCCTTTAACCCGATCGGACAAATCTTCGAATGATTCGTAGCGGCCCCCGCGAGACCGTTCCTCGATGATAATTTGCGCTGTTTTTGGGCCTATTCCACGAACGGCCCGCAATTCAACCTGTGTTGCCGTATTGACATCCAGGGCATGAGCCGGTGTGGGAAAAAATAAGCCCAGACTGGCCGCGAGCCCCATGGCCCCTAGCGCCGAACCTAGAAAAGATCGCCGTCGCTTCTTGGGCGCGACCGGCCGGCTATCGGTGGTTTTTACCTCGCGTTTTTCGCGCGGCAAAGACGCCGCGCCGAATTTAGCGCGCTGATCATCGGTCCCTGGACGGGCAACGGTGCGCTCGGTGAATGGGTTCATGAGGAGTCTCCGAAAAATAAGATAAGGTTCGACGCGAATCGCGCCCGAAGGGCAATTCGACTTATCTATGATCGGAGCAATGACATAAATGAAACAGGCCAAACACCCGTAATTATCTATGCGTAAACATACACGGGCCGCGTACGCAAATCGTATCGAACGGGTCCGTCGCGCTATAGGCGTCCTTGTTCCAGAAGGCTTTTAACGTAAGCTGATACGCCCGTGCGCACATCGCAAAATGGCTGGGTGTAGCCCGCCAGCCGAAGCTGCGTCAAATCGGCCTGCGTATGACTTTGATAGCGTCCCTTCAGGTCATCCGGGAAAGGAATATAACGAATCAATTGCCGCTCGACCAATTCCGACAACGTCAGCTCAGGCTGGCCGGTCTGGGCGCGCAGTGTGTTCACCACAGTGCTGGCAACATCATTGAACGGTTGAGCTTGCCCTGTGCCGCAATTGAAGATCCCAGACTCCCCGGGGTGATCCAAAAAATGCAAATTGACGCTAACGACATCGTCCACAAACACGAAATCGCGACGCTGAGCGCCGTTCGCGTAACCATCCCACCCGCCAAACAGGCGCACATGGCCCTCGGTGCGAAACTGGTTCATATTGTGCAAGGCCACCGAAGCCATGCGGGCTTTATGTTGCTCGTTGGGCCCGTATACATTGAAATAGCGCAGGCCGACCACCGGCGCGCTAAGCGAATTCAGATGGCGCCGCAGCACCTGATCAAACAGGAACTTCGAATAGCCATACACATTCAACGGGGACTCATAGAGCAATTGCTCGGTATACACCGGGCCGGCGCCATAAACCGCGGCCGAAGAGGCATACAGCAAAGGTATTTTCTGTTGCTGGCAAAACTGAAACAGCTCAAGGGTCACGCGATAATTATTATCCATCATGTAGCGGCCATCGCGCTCGGTCGTATCCGAGCATGCCCCCTGATGCAAGACAGCTTCCACGCCCGCAAACTGGCCAAGGTTCACCCGCTGGCGAAAATCATCCTTATGCAAATAATCGGCAATTCGCAGATCGGTCAAATTAAAAAACTTGTCGCCGTCGGTCAAATCATCAACGACCAAAATGTCGGTAAACCCGCGACGGTTCAGGCCGCGCACCAGGTTGCTGCCGATAAAGCCAGCGCCTCCGGTCACGATAATCATTTCAATTCCTCCGCTGTGACAACCGACGTCCCCAATTTGCCAACGACAATACCGCCTGCGCGATTGGCCCACAATACCGCATCGAACCAGTCCAGCCCAGCGGCGCGGGTAACCGCCAGAGCCGCAAGAACTGTATCGCCGGCGCCCGACACATCGAATACCTCGTGGGCCTGGGCATCGGTATGTTGGCGCCCGTTTTGAGTAAACAACGTCATGCCCTGTTCAGAACGAGTGACCAGAAGCGCCTCGAGATCAAGCTCGGCCCGCAGCAACTGAGCGCGCTGCTCAAGTTCATCTTCGGTTTGCCAGCGACCCACCGCCTCTTGCATTTCAATCCGATTGGGGGTCAGAAGCGTTGCGCCGCGATAACGCCGGTACAAATGCCCTTTGGGATCCACCAAAACAGGAACACCCGCGTCGCGGGCAGCGTGAATCAGCGCATCGACCTGTTCCAAAGCGCCCTTGGCGTAATCGGACAACACGACCATATCGTGTTGCGCTATCAGTGCAAGAACATCCGACTTCATGCGCGTCAGGCTGGCACCGCCCGGAGTCTGCTCAAAATCAACTCGAAGCAATTGCTGCTGGCGCCCCAAAACACGCATCTTCAGGGTCGTCGGCAGATCGGGGTCCCTGATCAGGCTCTCGTTAATGCCCGCTT
>JBDTGB010000290.1:0-4397 GCA_039937635.1 Burkholderiaceae bacterium
TTCATTTGCGGCCGAATCATCAAGAAATAAAGGATGACGAACATCAAGATAATGGGCAGCATGCCCATTAGGGCGTTGTCGCCGCCGGCGCCGGCGATTTGGGCGATAACAAGGCTGGGCATATTAACTGCGGGCATTCGACGCTCCTGAAATGTTTTTGGTTAACTCGGTATTGTATCGAAATCTGGATTACGAAATGCCTTTAGCCCGATTTTCCGCGAATTCTTCGCTCCAGCTCGAAAATGCTCCTGCTTCGATGGCGTTGCGCATTTCCTGCATGATAGCCAAGTAAAAGTGCAGATTATGCATAGTATTAAGACGCGCGCCGGTGATTTCGTTGGCGCGCTGCAAATGATGCAGGTAAGCCCGTGAAAAATGCTGGCAGGTGTGGCAGGCGCACGACGGGTCAAGCGGGCGGGTGTCGTCCCGATAGCGCGCGTTGCGGATTTTAAGGTCGCCGTACCGGGTGAAGAGCCAGCCATTGCGTGCATTGCGCGTTGGCATGACGCAATCGAACATGTCGACGCCCTGTGAAACGCCTTCGACCAGATCTTCGGGAGTGCCCACGCCCATTAAATAACGTGGCGCCGCAGTTGGCAGACGCGGGGCGATATGGGCAAGTATGCGTTTCATTTCGGCCTTGGGCTCGCCCACCGAAAGTCCGCCAATGGCGTAGCCATGGAAGCCGATATCGATCAACCCGGCAAGAGATTCATCGCGAAGGCTCTCGAACATGCCTCCCTGGACGATGCCGAATAACGCATTGGGGTTTTCCTGCTGCCGGAACGCGTCCAGCGACCGGCGGGCCCAACGCAGCGACAGACGCATTGAAGCGGCGGCTTCTTCCAGCGTGGCGGGACGCCCGTCAATGGCGTAGGGAGTGCACTCGTCAAGCACCATGACAATGTCGGAATTCATGGCGCGCTGAATTCGCATTGATTCTTCAGGGCTTAGAAACAAACGGGCCCCGTCGATCGGCGAGGCGAATTTAACCCCTTCTTCCGTAATCTTGCGCAAACCATCCAGGCTGAAAACCTGAAATCCGCCCGAGTCGGTCAAAATGGGTTTGGGCCACTGCATGAAACCATGCAGGCCATTATGTTTTTGCAGGACTTCGGTGCCGGGTCGCAGCCATAAATGGAATGTGTTGCCCAGAACGATTTGCGCGCCGATTTCGTCCAGTTCGTGCGGTAGCATGGCTTTGACGCTGCCGTAGGTGCCAACGGGCATGAATATCGGCGTTTCGACCACGCCATGGTTCAAGGTCATTCGCCCCCGCCGCGCCAGGCCATCGGTGGCCAGAAGATCGAATTGCAGGCCGGCCATTATTTCGGAGACTCTATAAACATGGCGTCGCCATAGCTGAAGAAACGATATCTGGTCGCGACGGCGTGAGCGTAGGCGCGCCGGATGGGTTCCATTCCAGCCAGCGCCGAAACAAGCATAAGCAAGGTTGACTGAGGCAAATGAAAATTAGTGATCAGCGCGTCTATGCAGGAAAACGAATAGCCGGGCGTGATGAAAAGACGCGTGTCATCCTCGATGCGGCCGTTCCCGTCCACTTGAACCGCCGATTCCAACGCGCGAACACTGGTCGTGCCAACCGCGATGACTCGCCCGCCCGAATCGTGGGTTGCGTGCACCAGTGCAAGCGATTCTTCCGACACTGTGTAGTGTTCGGAGTGCATGATGTGCTGGCTGAGATCTTGCACGCGCACAGGCTGAAAGGTGCCCGCGCCCACGTGCAGGGTGACGAATGTTTGCCGGATTCCCTGTTTTGCCAGTTGCGCGAGCAATGCCTGGTCGAAATGCAAGCCAGCGGTGGGGGCGGCAACGGCTCCCGGATTGCGGGCGTATACGGTTTGGTAGCGCGCTTCGTCTTCCTGTCCCGCCGCGTGTTCAATATAGGGCGGCAGCGGAGTGCTGCCGTAACGTTCCAGGTAGTCCAGAACGTGGCCCGGGAATTCCAGCTCGAACAACTCGCCCTGTCGTCCCAGCACGTTTAATGAAAAATCTTCTTCAATGATCAGAGAGCTGCCGGCTTTGGGCGATTTGCTGGCTTTAATGTGAGCCAGCGCGCCATTGTCCCGGATGATGCGCTCGATAAGTATTTCGATCTTGCCGCCGCTTTCTTTCTGTCCGCGCAAGCGGGCTTTGATAACCCTGGTGTCGTTAAAGACCAGTAAGTCATTGGGCTTTAGTAGCTGGGGAAGGTCGGTGAATTGATAATCATGCAGCGCGCCAAAGGCATCCAGATTTAATAACCGGCTGCCCGTGCGCTCGGGTGTGGGCGACTGGGCAATAAGTTCGGGGGGCAGGACATAGTCGAATTGGGAAAGTTGAAGCGAGTGATTCACGCGTAGTGTCTTAGTGGGTTAAGCGCGCTTGGGCGCTGTCTAAATAGAATATTGCCTGCATTTTAAGCCGTCGTTTCAAATTTCCTCCAGGCCGGCGCGCAAAATGAACTGTCTTTGGTTATGCTCATGCTTTCGTGTCCTTCATTAGGAAGCGGGCGTTATGTCTTCGACGGTTTTGGGAAAACGGCTAGTCGGTATGAAACGCCAAGGGTTGGTATTGGCGGCGGGAAGCCTTGCCTTCCTTTTTGCGGCAAATGCGTTGGCTCAGAGCCTGCCTCCCGATCTCGCCAAATCGTGGCGCGCCACCGCATTGTCCGAAAGCGCTCTTTCACTGGTCGTGCAGGAGATAAACGGCCCGCGCCTGGTAGCCATCAATGCCTCCACGCCGCGCAATCCGGCCTCGGTCATGAAAATGGTCACTACCTGGAGCGCTTTATCGGGGCTGGGTCCAGATTATGTCTGGCGCACAACTTTTCTGGCTAATGGCGGCGCCCAGGTTGACGCGCAAGGGTCGCTGCATGGGCCTCTTTACTTGAAAGCTGGCGGGGACCCATTTCTTACGGTCGAAGGTCTTTGGTCATTATTGCGTGAATTACGGCTGCGCGGCATTAAGAACTTGAGCGAGGTGATTGTCGATCGATCCATATTCGGCAATGTCGCCACCGACCCCGGTGAATTCGATGGGGCGCCTGACCGGCCTTATAACGCCAGTCCCGACGCCATGATGGTGAATCTGGGCGCCATGCGTTTGCTGTTTCAGCCGGACGCCCGCGCCAAGAAATGGATTCCGGTTATTGATCCGCCGTTTTTTGGTATTCGAGTCAGTGGCGACATTAAGTGGAGTTCCGCGCCTTGCCCGGGCTCTCCCTCGGTCGCGACGGCTATGTCGCCCGAGGGCAATAGCGTAACAATACGTGTCAGCGGCACGGCAGCGGGTTCATGTGGCGAATTCAGCGTCTATCGCCTTGCTTTATCTCAACCCGAGTATTTTTCGGCCCTTTTCCAGATGCTTTGGAGGCAATTGGGAGGAACCTTGGGCAAGGGCGTGCGAGCGGGTCTGGTTCCGGCCGGCGCGAAACCTATTGTCTGGCGCGATTCCGAAAATCTGGGCGAGTTGATACGCGTGATTAACAAGCACAGCAATAACGTGATGGCGCGCACGCTGTCATTGACACTGGGAGCGGAAACGTCGGGGCCCGGCGCCACTCCCGAGTCCGGCGCGCGGGCCATACTTGGAGTGCTGAAGGGTCAGGACGTGGATACGCGAGGCTGGGTGATCGATAATGGCGCTGGGCTGTCGCGCCAGGCGCGCTTGACCGCACAGGGACTGATCGAGATGCTTGGCGCGGCGTGGCAGTCGCCGCTGATGCCCGAATTTATCTCATCGCTGGCGATCTCAGGTGTCGACGGGACAGTCAGGCGGCGTTTGCGCAACGGTGAAGCCAAAGGAATGGCGCATTTAAAAACCGGAACATTGCGCGATGTACGCGCGCTGGCCGGTTATGTTTTGGGCGCAAGCGGCAAGCGCTATATTGTGGTCAGTTTTGCGAATGACGAGAATTCAGGCAAAGTTCGGGCCTTTGACGACGCATTGATCACATGGTTGGCGGGGCGCTGATTTAACGTTGCCGTGCGTGAGACTCATATCTGTTAACGTTTGGTCATCTTTTGTCCCCGTGGCTGGTTGCACATAGGGTAGTATGGGGTTCATGTTTAAGTTTTGGAGCGGATCATGGCGAAAAAAGAAGTTGAAACCAGCGGCAAGGAATTCATCGAGAGCGTGAAAGAAAGCCTGGACGATGCCGAGAAACTTTTACGCGAAGCAGCCGATACGACCGGCGATAAAGCGGTGGAATTGCGCGAAAGCGCAATGAAATCGTTGCGGCGCACGCGCGAGGCGCTGTATGACACGCAAGACGCTTTATTGAACCAGGGGCGAAGGGCAGCGCGCGTGACGGACGACTATGTGCACGATAATCCGTGGCAGGCTATTGGTTTGGCTGGCGTTGCCGGGCTGTTGGTAGGCATGCTTATCTGCCG
>JBDTGB010000291.1:0-3275 GCA_039937635.1 Burkholderiaceae bacterium
GCTTCGCCCAGCGCGTCGCCAACACGGCTGTTTTCATGCACCAGGGCAAGATTCGGGAAACAGGCGACGCCAAAGCGATGTTCCAAAATCCGCAATCAAGCGAATTCAAGATGTTTCTAAGCAGCACGTTAAAATAAAAAGTACGTGTTCAGTCTTCGCGCAAACGTTGCAGAAGCTGCGCGCCGTGATCCGCGATGTGATGCTTCAGCAGGGTAATTGCGCCGGCCGCGTCATGCCGCGAACATGCCCGTAGCAACTGCTCGTGTTCTTTCAGAACGGTGGCCCATTCCCGCAAATTGGCTGCCGCGACCCCCTTTCGAGGCGTTTCGCCCGCCGACTTGCCGTCGGACGTTATCTTCCAGTCAACGGACATGCGCATTCGCAGGTGGCGCGCGAACAACTGTTGCAGATTCTCGATGCTGGCAAGCAGACGCGGCCGATCCGCAGGCGCATAAAGCCGCCGGTGAAACTCCCAATTCATATCGCCCCAGCGCGATGCAAGTTCTTTATTTGCGTCGGGATTTGCGGAAGCAAGCATGTCATCGCGCGCTGCCTGAACCAGCTCCAGCGCCGCGTTCGTGTCGGAAAGGGTAAAACGCGGCGCCGCGCGCTCGAGCGCCAGCGACTCCAGCGCAATGCGCATCTCAAGAATTTCTTCGAACCCCTCCGTTGAAAGCATCGTGACCACCACGCCTCGGCGGGGCAGAGTTTCCACCAGTCCCTCGCCCTCAAGCTTAAGCAACGCCTCGCGGACAGGCACCCGGCTAACACCGAACTGACGCGCCACGTCCTCTTGGCGAATAGTGGCGCCCCCCTCTAACGCGCCTTCAAGAATAGCCCGGCGCAGCGCCTGAACAACCAATTCCGTTACCGTGGGAGAGTTGTGCGGGAATTCCGCCGCATAGCTATCCAGGTTCATAACGTGCCTGCTCCGTGTTCATGAAATGAATTTCCATTTTAACTTGACGACCTATTTTATACTGTCTATCATATCCAGTATACAAAATTACAACTAACCGAAAATACAATGCAAACCAATACTACCCATCGGGTCGCTGTCGCCCAAGTCGCTCCCGCCGCCGATACAACCGCCGCTATCGCCAAAATTGACGACTTCTGCGCACGCGCCAGCCAAGCCGGTGTGGGCCTTATCCTATTTCCCGAAGCCTTCGTGGGTGGCTACCCACGCGGGTCAAGCTTCGGCGCGGTCGTCGGAGCGCGCACCAACGAAGGGCGCGACGAATTCCGCCGCTACTGGGAAGCGGCTATCGACGTTCCCGGCGCTGAATGCGCCAGCATGGGAAAAATCGCCGCGCGCCACGCGTTATACCTGGTCACAGGCGTGATCGAACGACAGGGCGGCACCTTGTATTGCACGGTTCTGTTCTTTGCGCCCGATGGTCAGTTGCTGGGCAAGCACCGCAAGCTAATGCCCACCGCTTCGGAACGGCTTATTTGGGGCTTTGGCAACGGCTCGACCATGCCGGTGTTCGACACGCCATTGGGCAAGGTCGGCGCTGTCATTTGTTGGGAAAACTACATGCCGTTAATGCGCGCAGCCTACTACGCAAAAGGCATCGAGATCTACTGCGCGCCGACGGCGGATGGCCGTGAAACCTGGCTGCCCACCATGCGTCACGTGGCCATGGAAGGGCGCTGCTTCGTGCTAAGTTGCAATTTGTTCGCGCGCCGCAGCGATTATCCGGCAAATTGTGACACCGCCGACGGCGCCAGCGATGAAATCGTATCGCGCGGCGGCAGTTGCATCATCGATCCGTTCGGCGCAGTGTTGGCGGGTCCGAACTTCGAAGGCGAGGCGCTGCTTACGGCCGATATAGATCGCGATGCCATCGCGCGCGGCAAATTCGACTTCGACGTGACTGGCCATTATGCGCGACCCGATGTCTTTCGCCTGCTGGTCAACCAGACCGACGTGCAGCCCGTAAGCTTCACCGACGAAGGCGCACACAACGACGCGGCTTCCTCCACGCACAAAGGCGCCTGAAAGGCACACAACTCTTTTATCATTTTTCGACGAGGGCATTACGTGAAGATACTGGTACTGGGAGCGGGAGGCGTAGGAGGCTACTTTGGAGGCCGGCTGGCGCAAAGCGGCGCAGACGTAAGCTTTCTGGTGCGCGAAAAACGCAAGCAGCAACTAGACGCGCACGGGTTGCTCATTGAAAGTCACTTCGGCGACGCGACGGTTCCCGTCGCCACGCACTTACGCGCGGACATCCGGCCAGACTACGATCTGGTCCTGCTAACATGCAAAGCCTACGATCTCTCCGATGCCATGGATACAATCGAAGGCGCCCTTGGCGATAGCACAGTCATCCTGCCGCTACTTAACGGCGTTGCCCATCTGGAATTGCTCAATCAACGCTTCGGCGCGTCGCGCGTATGGGGCGGAACCGCCAAGATCGCGGCTACCGTAAGGCCCGACGGCGTCATCCGGCACCTGAACGAATGGCACATCCTGACTTTTGGCGCTCAAGACAAGATCGCGTCAAGCAAGATAAAAGAATTTAAAGCGCTGCTTGATAAAGCTGGCGTCACCGCCGTGGTCTCGCCGGACATTACGCGCGACCTATGGATGAAACTGGTGCACCTGGGCACGATAGCCACGCTTACCTCGCTCATGCGCGCCAACGCGGGCGAAATCAACCGCACCCCCGACGGCAAGGCCCTGTTTCAACGCGTGCTGGAAACTAATATCCAGATTGCCAGCCGGGAAGGATACCCTCCCGACCCCTCTTTTATCGCGAGCTATCGCGAATTATTCTCGCAATCCGATTCCATCTACGAGGCCTCGTTAGCGCGCGATATCGAAAAAGGCGGACCGATCGAATCCGATCACATTTTGGGTTTCCTGCTGGAGCGCTGTCGCGCGCACGGCCTGCCAGACGATATTCCCTGCCTGGCCTACACGCATGCCAAAGCTTATGAACAACGCCGCGCAGCGAATCGGCTGCCCGCTCGCGCCGCTGCCTAATTCAACTCATCCGGAAGATCCTATGACTACCGCAACAAACTTCACCGCTCGGGAAGAGCAAAGCACTCATTTCACGGTATCGTCGCGCAAGTTGGTGGCCAAGGGCAGCGACGTTTACGTCAAGGAATTCACACTGGCCGAAAAAGAAGAAATCCCCTGGCATAGCCATTCGAATATCTTCGACATCTTCTACTGCATCGAGGGGCATTTACGGGTCGAATGCATTGAAATTTCTAGCGGAAGGCGACAACCCGACATAGAACTTCGCGTAGGCGACTCC
>JBDTGB010000292.1:0-4245 GCA_039937635.1 Burkholderiaceae bacterium
GTCAAGATAACGGCCGTAATTTTTTACGAAGCCGCGCAAGGACACGCCTGTGGGGAGCCGATCCCATTGCTCGCTTTCCAACGCTTCGATCTGGCGCGTGGAAAACTTCAAACGGGTGGAGACCTCGTTTAGCGACAATTGTTTTGCTTCGCGCAGCCCTTTAAGCGTTGGGCCAATGCCTGAGCGCTTGTCAAGAACAGGTTCCAATTCGGTTTCGGCTCTGTTAAGTAGGGGTTGATTCATCCAGGCTCCTATTTGATGTCGATGGTCGCACGATTAGGCAGCCGTTCGTTAATACGCGTGCGGTCTCGGACATCGCCCGCCAATTGTCCGCACGCGGCAGCGATGTCGTCGCCACGGGTTTTACGCACAGTGGTGACCACACCCGCATCCATCAAGCGTTGCGCAAACAAGCGTATACGCGGCAATGGCGAACTGTTCAAACCCGACTGCGGGAAGGGATTAAATGGGATTAAATTAAATTTGCAACGCACCTGCTGGGCAATAGTAACAAGTTCACGGGCCTGCTGATCAGCATCGTTCACGCCATCAAGCATAATATATTCAAAAGTAATGAAGTCGCGCGGGGCATGGTCCAGATAGCGGTTACATGCCGCCAGCAGCTCGGCCAAAGGATACTTGCGGTTAAGAGGCACCAGTTTATCGCGTAACGCGTCATTTGGGGCATGCAAAGACACTGCCAGGGCAACCGGACAATCTTCGCCAAGGCGATCAATCATGGGAACGACGCCCGAAGTCGATACCGTTACGCGCCGGCGCGAAAGTCCATAAGCGTTATCGTCGATCATCAAACGCAGCGCACCCAGCACCTGATCATAATTAAGCAGGGGCTCCCCCATGCCCATAAAAACCACATTGCTGATTACTCGCGAGGGATCGGGAGCGGCCTGATTTCCATCGACATCGATACGGGAACTTTGAATATCCGCCCTGATAGCGCGGTTCGCATGCCATAACTGACCGATGATTTCGGCTGTGGTCAGATTACGATTGAAGCCGTGATAACCGGTAGAGCAAAAAGGACAGCCCACCGTGCATCCCGCCTGGCTGGAAACACATAAGGTGCCGCGATCCGACTCGGGAATAAAAACGGTTTCAATCGCGTTATTTTTGCCGACATCGAAGAGCCACTTGCGCGTGCCATCGGCTGACAGATGCTCGGTCGAGACCCCAAGTGCCTTAACCGAACAGTTCTCGGTCAACCGCTGGCGAAACTCGCGGGCCAGATCGGTCATGTCGTCGAAGGAATCCACCCCGCGCTGATGAATCCATCGCTGCAACTGACGCGCGCGAAACGGCTTGCAGCCCCACTGGCCGACCAGATCGATCAGAGCGCCGGTTCCCAACCCCAGAAGGTTGATGGGTCCAGAGGAAGGTTCAGCGGATAGCACGGATGGCATGAATAGCTGCGCGAATGTTGAGTGGACGTGAGAACCGGAAAAACAGCAGGAAAAACAGCCAAAAAACGGCTGGAAAAAGACTAACGGCTATGGATGTTGCTTTCGGGGAAGAAAAACGCGATCTCGACGGCCGCGGTTTCCACGGCATCGGAACCATGCACCGCGTTGGCATCGATGCTATCGGCAAAATCGGCGCGTATCGTTCCCGCATCGGCTTTTTTAGGATCCGTGGCGCCCATAAGGTCGCGGTTTTTCTTGATGGCGTCTTCACCCTCAAGCACCTGAACAAAGACGGGGCCGGAAATCATGAAATCAACCAGATCTTTGTAAAACGGTCTTGCTTTATGAACAGCGTAAAACCGTTGGGCATCGCTGCGCGACAACTGCTGCATGCGTGCCGCGATGACTTTCAGGCCGCCCTGCTCGAAGCGGGCGACAATTTGTCCAATGACATTTTTAGCCACGGCATCGGGTTTAATAATAGAAAGAGTACGTTCAATAGCCATAAGGGATCCGAAAAATTGCTAGTAAAAACAACAACCTTGATCAAGTTTTTGTTAACTCGGCATTTTACCATGGCGGCGTCGGGCCAAGCGCGTGCCACGCAAAGTTGATTCGTTTCATATATAGTCAACCCTTTGACCCGATACTGTTGCACCATCAACACCGAGCCTGTATTGATCCTTCTACCATGACCACAAATCCCGCACTAGACAATCCAAACCAACTCTCTAAAAGCTTCGAACCCCAAGAAATTGAATCACGCTGGTACTCCGAATGGGAACGCCAAGGCTACTTCGCCGGTGGACAGCACGTAGCGCCCTCGCCCGAACACGCCAGCCAGCCGTTTGTCATTCAGTTTCCGCCACCCAACGTCACCGGCACGCTGCACATGGGGCACGCGTTCAACCAAACGATCATGGATGGCCTGGCCCGCTATCATCGCATGCGCGGCGACGATACGGTGCTCATTCCCGGCACCGACCATGCGGGAATCGCAACACAGATCGTGGTTGAGCGCCAACTGGACGCCCAACACAGTTCCCGCCACGAGCTTGGCCGCGAGCGGTTCGTCGAGAGAGTCTGGGAATGGAAGCGGAAATCGGGAAATGCCATCACCGAACAATTTCGGCGACTGGGCTCCTCGGCTGATTGGAATCGTGAATACTTCACGATGGACGACAACCTGTCGCGCGGCGTGGTCGAAGCTTTTGTGCGCTTGCACGAGCAAGGCCTTATTTACCGAGGCAAAAGGCTGGTCAATTGGGATCCGGTCCTGGGCACGGCCGTGTCCGACCTGGAAGTCATCAGCGAGGAAGAAGACGGTTTCATGTGGGAAATCCGCTATCCCCTATGTGAGCCGGCAGGGGATCTGACCGGCCTTGTCGTTGCCACCACGCGGCCTGAAACCATGCTGGGCGACGTGGCCATCATGGTTCATCCTGAAGACAAGCGTTACGCCCACCTGGTCGGCCGCAAAGTCAAATTGCCTTTAAGCGAGCGCGAAATCCCGATTATCGCCGACGATTACGTGGATCGTGAATTTGGCACGGGCGTGGTCAAAGTCACGCCCGCTCACGACTTCAACGACTATGCGGTCGGCCAGCGTCACGGCCTGAAACTGATCAACGTATTAACGCTTGACGCCAAAATAAACGACAACGGCCCGGCCGCGTATCAAGGCCTTGACCGCTTCGACGCCCGCAAAAAAGTGGTTGAGGATCTGAAAGCGCTTGGCCTGCTCGAAAACGTAAAACCGCACAAGCTCATGGTTCCGCGTGGCGACCGCACCCGCACCGTAATCGAACCGATGCTTACCGACCAGTGGTTCGTCGCCATGAGCCAGCCGGCGCCCGCCGGCACGCGGCATCCAGGGAAAAGCATCACCGACGTGGCCCTGGAAGTTGTCGCCGATGGCCGGATTACGTTTTTTCCCGAAAACTGGACGACCACCTACAACCAGTGGCTGGGGAAAATTCAAGACTGGTGTATTTCACGTCAGCTTTGGTGGGGTCACCAAATCCCCGCCTGGTATGCCGAAGATGGTCAAATTTTCGTTGCACGCAACGAAAACGAAGCCAGGAAAAAAGCCGCCGCGGCCGGGATCAACGGCCCGTTAAAGCGCGATGAAGACGTGCTGGACACCTGGTTTTCATCGGCTCTGGTACCGTTCACCGACCTGGGTTGGCCCGAACGAACCCCGGATCTGGAGCGCTATCTTCCATCCAGCGTGCTGGTGACCGGTTTCGATATTATTTTCTTCTGGGTCGCGCGCATGGTCATCATGAGCATGCACATGACGGGTGAAGTGCCCTTTCACACCGTCTACGTGCACGGCCTCGTGTGCGATATGGACGGCAAGAAAATGAGTAAATCAAAGGGCAATACGATCGACCCGGTCGACTTGATCGACGGAATTGATCTGGAACATCTGCTCGTCAAACGCACAACCGGACTGATGAATCCCAGACAAGCGGCCAGCATCAAGAAGAAAACCGCAAAGGATTACCCCACGGGGTTTCCGGCCTACGGAACCGATGCCTTGCGTTTCACCATGGCCGCCTACGCCACGCTGGGACGCAATATCAATTTCGATCTTAAACGTTGCGAAGGCTACCGCAATTTTTGCAACAAACTTTGGAACGCGACCCGCTTTGTGCTTATGAACACCGAAGGCCATCCGCTTTCGGATACCGACAAGGGCGAACTATCGTTTGCCGACCGCTGGATCATTAGCGAACTTCAAAGCCTGTCGCGTGAAATCGAGCAGGGTTTTACCGACTACCGTTTCGACAATATCGCGAACGCCTTATATCGCTATATT
>JBDTGB010000293.1:0-6846 GCA_039937635.1 Burkholderiaceae bacterium
CAAAGCGGACGGAGCGAACAGATCGAATGTTAGTAACGCCCCGGCCAGAAACGCGCTGGTCAGAAACCAGCCCGCCACCGACAACAGGCCGACGCCGGCCAGCACGGCGATCAGCGCCAGCAACAAAAACCCCGCCAGGCGCCGCCAACGTCGCGCCAACCAAGGCCACATCAAGCGCAATGTCTTCATGCAAGCACCTTATGGTCTCGGACAAAAAGCACGCGATCCAGGCGCGCCGCCACGTCGGGATCGTGCGTCGCGACGATCAACGCGCGCCGCGCCGCAAATCTCAGTATCGACGTCATTAATCGATCACGCGTTATGGCATCCAGGTGGGCAGTCGGTTCATCCAGCAAAACCAAATCTGGATCAGTTAAAAACAATCGCGCCAAGGCCAGACGGTGCAATTGCCCGCCCGACAGCCCATAGCCATTGACGCCAAGGCGGGTCGCTAACCCCAGCGGCAGCGCGGCAACAAATCCGTCGGCGCAGGACCACTTCAACGCCTGAAATAAAGCCTTGTCCGTGGCCCGCGCATTGGCCAGCCGCAAATTATCGGCAATCGACGCAGGCAAAAAAAAGGCCTGCTGGCCGATTAATATAGTCTTCCCGCGCCAACCAAGGTCTGGCCGCAACAAGGCGCTGCGACCGTTAATGCTAACCATTCCACCGCTTACGGTGCGCAAACCCATCAAGGTTTCGAGCAAGGTCGTTTTACCGGTGCCGCTAGCCCCCATCAAAGCCGCTTTCTCACCTGCGGCAAGGTCGAAAGACACATCTTTTAGCACCGCCGCATCGCGGCCGGGAGCATGCACGGTCAAGTCTTGCACCCGCACGGCGCAGGCCGCGGGCAATGCGCTTTGCGTTCGCCGGGCAGCGGGAGCCAGTGCTGGCGCGGATGCCGGGTCAGTCGAGCGATTCATCAAATCTTCAACACCGGGCAAGGCGCCAAACACGGTTGCTATTTGCCCGACGGCCGCTCGCGCCGCGGCGCGATCATGATAATTGGCCGCAAACTGGCGCAGCGGGCCATAGACCTCGGGCGTCAACAACAAGCAGAACAAGCCCAGTGGCAACGTTAATGCCGTCGCACGCAAATTCAGGTAGCCCAGGTAGGTCAAACCAACGTACAAGGCAACGCTTGCCACCCCCAGCGCCGCGAAAAATTCCAGGACGGCCGAGGACAAAAATGCAATCCGCAACACCGCCATTGTTTTTTTGCTTAAGCTATAGCTTGCCGCGCGAACTGTTTCAATTTCAGCTCGCTCGCGCCCAAACAGCTTTAAGGTGAAAGCGCCACGCAAGCGGTCAGCAAAAAAGCCGGACAAGCGCGTCAGCGCCAACTGGTGTCGACGACTGGCCGCCTCGGCGCCCCACCCCACAAGCGCCATGAATAGCGGGATAAGCGGCGCCGTGATCAGCACAACCAACGCGACAATCCAATCCACCGGCAATAGAGCAACACCAAACGCCAGGGGCAAAAATAGCGCCGCAATAACCGAAGGCACATATCGAACGAAAAACCCATCCAGAATTTCAACCTGCTCGATCAAGGCGCTGGCCAGTTCGCCCGAAACGCGTTGTCGCGTCCACTGTGGCCCAAGCATCAGCAGGCGTTCAAACAAAGCCTGCTGAAGAGCCACCTTGATTTTCTCGGCGCCCCGGCTGGCGGCCCGTTCGCCGGACCAAATGATCAAAGCCCGCACCGCGATAAGAGCCACAATCATAGTGACATCCGACAAAGCCAGGGCCTGCGACATTCCGTAAGCCACTGCCCCACCCAGCACCCGGGCCAACAAGTACACCTGCGCCAGCAACAAAAGGCCCGATAAAAGCGGGCCCGCAACGGCCCACGCGAAATAAACGAGGGATAAACGCGTCAGCGTCAACAACCATCGCGACTGTTCACGTGTTAGCGACGAGGACGAGAACCGGGAGTCGCCTTTAGGTTCGGCCACGAAAACCCCAAGCGCGAACGCTATACCGGACTGTCATCAAACACGTTGGGGTTTCGATGATTGTGCGACTCCCCTTCGCGCAACTCGAACCACATCGCATTAAGAATCGAAAACGCACAGGCCAGCCCCAAGCCCAAAATCCACGAAAAATACCACATATCGTCACCTATCCTTAATACGCGCTCAGTAAGCGTGCGGCGCTTTGTCCAGCGATGCGGGCGTTATTTTCCCGCGTATAACCCGATACACCCATGCGGTGTACAACATGACAACAGGCAGCAATAGCACCGTTGCCATCAACATGATCCACAATGACAAATAGCTTGAAGACGCATCCCAAATTGTCAGGCTCGAATCGGGATCAAGCGACGAAGGCAGCAGAAACGGGAAAGTCGAAAATCCAAACGTCAATACAATGCCGGCGACACTTGCGGCCGAGGCAAAGAACGCCGCCGCCGCGTATCGGACGCTAAGCGCCAACAGCACAAACAGCGCCCCCGCCACACCCAGGACAGGGGCTATCCACATCGCCGGCCAGCGCGCGTAATTAGCCATCCACGCTCCCACGCTCATCGCCACCGTTTTACCCATGGGGTTGGACTCAAGCCCGCCGTTAACCGCACTGGTAATCGCGTAGCCATCCAACCCATAGGCAATCCATACGCCACCGATCACAAACAACACCGCGGAAGCTATTGCGAGCCATCGTCCGGCAGCGCGAGCGCGTTGCGCCACCGCATCCGTTGTTTTCCAAAACAACAGGACGCAGCCATGCATTGCCAGCATGCAAAGGCTTAACACGCCGCAAAGCAGAGGAAAGGGTGTGAACAGGCTCAAAAAACTTCCCTGATACAAAGGCCTCATCGTGTCGTGATCGAACCCGAACGGCACGCCGGCAATCACATTGCCCACGGCGATCCCGAACACGACAGAAGCAAGCACCCCGCAAAAACACAATATGCCGTCCCACGTTCCCCGCCACCGCGGCGTAGTCATTTCGCTGCGATATTTGAAACCAACCGGACGCAGGATCAGGGCGATCAATAACAACATCATCGCCAGGTAAAACCCCGAAAACGCCATGGCGTACAACAAGGGCCACGCCGCGAACGCGACCCCTCCAAGCACAATCAACCATACCTGATTGCCCTCCCATACGGGGCCGACCACGTTGATGGCGATACGACGTTCAAGGTCTCGCCTGGCCACCAGCGGCAAGACCGCGATCACGCCCAGGTCGAAGCCATCCATCACCGCAAAAGCCACTAACAAGAACCCCAATATGGCCCACCAGATGACCCGCAGTGTGGCGTAATCGAACGGAATAAGGTGTTCCATGTCGTCCTCTCTTCAGGGTGCCGCGGTCGGCGCCGGATTCAGGTTGTCAATCGAAGGGTCTCGCGCCGCCCGAGGTTTGTCGTTCGGGCCCGTCCTGATGGTTTGCAGCATGACCTTGGCGCCGACAATAGCCAATCCCGTGTATAAGACAAAGTAAATGGCAAGGCTGATTAGCAGGTCCGATACGCTTAAGCCGGACGCCGCGTAAAACGTTGGCAACACCCCCTCGATTACCCAGGGTTGGCGGCCAAACTCCGAGACGAACCAGCCGCATTCAATGGCAATCCAGGGCAGCGGCCAGCTCCAGATGGCGACTTTAAGAAAACGGCGGTATTTTTGCAGACGCCCCGTCGACGCCAGCCAAAACGCCGCCATGAAGAACAAAATGAAATAAAACCCCAAGGCAACCATGATTCTAAACGTCCAGAACAGGGGTGTTACCTGTGGCACTGTGCTTAGGGCCGCCTGGTCGATATTTTCAGCGGTCGCCTTGCTGACATCCTGGATAAAACGCTTTAACAACAAGGCATAACCCAAATCGCGCCAGTGGGCGTCAAACACCCTGCGCGCCGCCGCATCGCCGTGATTGGCTCGCACCTTTTGCAATGCGTCGTACGCCACAATGCCGCTTTTAATACGAACCTTGGCGCGCTGGACCAGATCTTTGATGCCCAGCAACGGTTCCGTCAACGAACGTGTGCTGATAATCCCCATCACATACGGTATTTCGATGGAAAAACGGTTTTTTTGTTGCGCCTGATCGGGAATGGCGAATAAATTGAAACTGGCCGGCGCGGGTTCTGTTTCCCACATCGCCTCCATCGCGGCTATCTTCATTTTCTGATGCTCTGTCGTCAAGTAGCCGCTTTCGTCGCCCAGCACCACCACCGACAACGCCGAGGCCAGGCCAAAGCTTGCCGCAACCACCATGGATCGTTTGGCGAATCCAATGTGGCGCCCGCGCGACAAGTACCAGGCGCTGACCGCCATGACAAATATAGCCCCCATGACATAGCCCGCGCTAACCGTGTGCACGAACTTGGCTTGGGCAACCGGATTGAAAATGACGGCGGCAAAGTCGGTCATCTCCATACGCATCGTGATCGGGTTAAACACCGCGCCGACAGGGTTCTGCATCCAGCCATTGGCAATCAGAATCCATATGGCGGACAGGTTCGTCCCCAAGGCAACCAGCCACGTGACCGCCAAATGGCCCAGCTTCGGCAAACGATCCCAGCCGAAGAAAAACAAGCCCACGAATGTCGCCTCAAGAAAAAAAGCCATCAGCCCTTCGAGGGCGAGCGGCGCGCCAAAAATATCCCCCACGTACTGGCTGTAATACGCCCAGTTCATGCCAAACTGGAACTCCATCACGACACCGGTGGCAACGCCCAGTGCAAAGTTGATTCCGAACAACGCACCCCAGAATACAGTCATGCGGCGCCAGATGTCGCGCCCGGTCATGACGTAAACACTCTCCATAATGGCAAGCAGAAACGACAAACCCAAAGTCAGCGGGACAAACAGGAAGTGATACATCACCGTCGCGGCGAACTGAAACCGCGAAAGATTGACAACATCCAGATCAAACATGGTTATGCTCCCGCGCAAGTACGCGTTGCACTATACAAAACATAAAAACCCAAGTTTTCCGGGCTTTATTCACGCAATTTGCCGACAATACTCAATACTTTCTGCACTTTGCTGCCCATGCGCATCAAACGTTGCAAGGTCTCGGGCGGCAAACCGCGCACCTCGTCGAACCAGGCGGTGCTTAGCTCAATCAGTTCCAGCATTTCGGTAATCCGCCGTCGACCATAGATTTCGTCGTCATCGTCGGGTTCCGCCAGCAAGGTGTCGCGCAACAAGGTCAAGGTCGGGTCGATTTCACGCTTGCGCTTTTCTTCAACCAGTATTTGGAAAATCTCCCATACGTCGTCAGGGGATTCAAAATATTCACGCCGATCGCCCATTTGATGGACCATGCGCACCAAACGCCACGACTGCAATTCCCTGATGCCCAGGCTGACGTTCGAGCGCGAGAACTCAAGAGTCTCGGCAATCTCGTCGGCATGCAACGGCTTGGGAGACAAAAACACCAGCGCGTATATTTGTCCGACGGTCCGGTTGACCCCCCAACGCCCACCCATTTCGCCGAAATGCAAAATGAAACGCTCGGCCTGCACCCCAAGCTTCATAAAACCCCTAATTTCCAGTAATTACTGAAATAACTGTAAAAGCAAAATTTAAATCAAAAACAGGAGGCTGGCAAGCCAAGACACGAAACAAAGCTTATCGAGCAGCCCCCAGTTAACGTAAAACTGCGCAAACCCATTCTTGCTGAAAATAATGGGAACGCCTTTGCAATACTCGACATCTAATGCGTCGAGACAAGGCCAATATGGCTCTGTTCATTATTATTACGGAGATCCTCGTATGAATAAACTACTTCTGCCCATTATTGCGGCAGCATTCGCATTTGGCCCCACCTACACCTACGCGGCTAAAGCCGCGCCGCAAGCACTAACCCAATCGCCTCCGCCCGCACCTTACAAAGCGGTTAGCTCGCTGGTGAAACTACCCGACTTCCTCCCCGGAATGGGACAGCTTTTTGTTGACCCAACCACACTACCCGCGGGTCCTTTCCTGGCTTATGACCACAAGGGCAAACTGGTCAGCACGATCTACATGATCCCGCTTGCAAACATGAAGCCCGACTTTAATCTTAACGACCTGAAAACCGCAGGCGTGAAAATCAACCACGTCGACATGATGTATAACGCTGGTCACCCCGGCGTGGCGGAACCGCACATCCACATTGTGCTCTGGAATGTGTCGCCTAAAGACGAAGCGCGCGTAGCCAAATGAACCCCGCACGCCGCAGTTTCATACAGACTGGCGGCGGCGTGATTCTGGCGGGGCTAGCCGGTATGGCTAGCCTGCGCGTCAGCCACGCCGAAGACGTCATCGACATCGCAATGATGGGAACGCCTGGGGGCGCGCGGGTATGGTTTCGACCGATAGGCCTGCTGATTCAACCCGGCCAGACAGTGCGCTGGACCAATCGCGACCCGGGAAATTCACATACGGCAACCGCCTACCACCCCACGTTCTTTAAAAAGATGCGGCGTATCCCTGAAGGGGCCAAGCCCTGGGACTCGGGCTTTCTATTGCCCAACGAATCCTATTCGGTCACCCTAACCGTTCCGGGCGTCTACGACTATTACTGCCTGCCGCACGAACACGCAGGCATGGTCGGGCGCATCATCGTCGCCGCACCTGAACCAAACGGATGGCAAACGCATGAAGGAAACGACCAAAGCCTACCCGAAGCAGCACGCGCCGGATTTCCGGCCATCGACCGAATCATGAAGGAAAAAATCGTCCAGCAACTGTAAGCTTGCCACTCACAGAACGACTGACGTCCGAACATTGCCAACGTGGTGACGATCAGCGTGAGCGGCAAAGTCCACCAGAACCGGCGGAAACTCGATTATCATCGGCAATCATAAAACCCACTTGTATTTATGGGCACAATGGATGTCATCGA
>JBDTGB010000294.1:0-2635 GCA_039937635.1 Burkholderiaceae bacterium
GCTGTATCAGGTTATGGGCGCGACGGCCCCTACGGCGCGAAGCCGGGTTTTGATTTGATTGCCCAAGGTTTTGCGGGTTTGATGTCCATTACGGGCGAACCGGGACGCCCGCCCGTGAAGACCGGCAATTCTATCGCGGACATCAATGCCGGCATTTTGGCGGTGGTTGGCATTACGGCGGCCTACGTTCACAAGCTTAAAACGGGCCGCGGCCAGGTGGTGGACACCTCTTTGATGGAAGCAGCGTTGCAGCAAACATATTGGCAGGCGGCGAGCTACTTTGCCACGGGTGTATCGGTCGGCCCGACCGGATCGGCGCATTTGCTGACGGCTCCCTATCAGGCGTTTCACACCAGCGATGGCTGGGTCAACATTGGTGGCGCGAATCAGGCCAACTGGGAACGCATCGCTGATGTGCTTGGCCATCCGGAGTGGCGTGCCGATTCACGTTTTGCGACGAACACAGCGCGAATGGAAAATCTGACGGCATTAACCGCCGCCATGGATGCGGTGTTAAGGGACCGTGATACCGCTTACTGGATACTGGCGTTCGATTCGGCGGGGGTTCCTGTCGGGCCGGTGCATACGATCGGTCAAGCGCTCTCGCATCCGCAGACGCTGGCGCGAAATATGGTGGTTGATCTGGTGCACCCGCAGGCGGGGCCGACCAAGGCGCTGGGGTGTCCGATTCATTTTTCCAAGACGCCCACCCAGATTACCCGCCCAGCTCCAATGCTGGGGCAGCATTCGCGCGAGCTGCTGCGCGAGTATGGGTATGACGATACTCAAATAGATGGCTTTGTCGCCAATGGCGTCATCCAGGATGCACCTGCCGGTACCGCGACAGCGTGGCAGCCCTAGCGTGCGTCACGCGTTGGCTTTGCCGCTGAGCCGATATACAACAGTATCGAGTTGGGTCAGGCCCTGTTCGGCGAATTTGGGTTCCTTGGCCAGGATGTCGCGCCGGTCGATGATCTTGACGTCGGAATGCTTGCTAAACAGGGCCATTACTTCGGTGTCGTGAACCGAAAATGGAGGCCCATCCATTTGTTCCTGGTGGTAGTCCAGTGTAAGCAGCAAGCCGCGATATTGGTTTGAAAGCGATGCGTAAACATGTTGTGCATAACGTTTGCGCATGCCGTCGGGCAGGGCGATAAGAGCGGCGCGGTCGTAGACACCCGTGCATTCGGCTAGTGTGTTCACGTCCAGCGCGAAGATGTCGCCGCAAATAATTTCGATATTTCCCGCAATGTGGTGTCGACCCAAGTTTGAATCATGGATCTTCGGGTGCAAATTATTCTCTGTAAAAAACTGATCCACGGCCAGGGGAGATAGCTCGACTCCCAGCACGTGATGGCCTTGGTCCGCCAACCAGATCAAGTCCAGCGATTTGCCGCAAAGCGGCGCCAATACGCGGCTGCCCAATGGCAGCAACAGGGACGGCCAATATTTCTGCAGCAGTGGCGTCACCCTGTTTTGATGGAAGCGGGTGTGTCCTTCGCGCCAGCGTTCCAACCAAAAATCGGCATCCATGAGTCCGTCCTTGATTCGTATTTATGCGTCCGGCGCCGTGTTCGACACCGATTTCCGTTTGCTGAATTCGGCGTACCAGGCCGACAGCGCGCTATGCTCGGCGCGCCAATCGTAGTCGGCAAATCTGAAATCCAAGTATCCCAAAGCGCACGCCAAAGTGATCGTGCCGATGTCGACAGCCTTGCCTCGGCTGCCTATCGTTTTTTCGAATTGCGCCATTCCGCATTTGATTTTGTCCATTTGCCCTTTTGTCCAGGCGCTCCAGCGAAACTCTTGCGGGCGGGCCGCATTTTCGTAGCGTATTAGCAAAGCCGCATCCAGAATGCCGTCGGCCAGGGACTGTTCGGTCAGGACTTGCCATTTAAGACGTCCCTCTTTGGGAAACAGGCTGCCTTTGCCCAGTTCATTGAGATATTCGCAAACGACGCGGCTGTCGTATAGAACTTGTCCGTCATCGGTGAAAAATGTCGGCACTTTGCCCAAAGGGTTCGTGGCCACGATGCTTGCGTCGCGATTCACAGGGTTCGCGGCGCTAGGCAGTTTTTCGATACGAGCTTCCAGACCCAGTTCATGGGCTACAACCATGCACTTGCGCACATAGGGCGAGGCAGGCGAAAAATGGATTTTCATTGTTATCCTTTGAATTAAATAAAAAAAGTTTTCCTATTCTATTTCTTAATCGACCATAGAGGCGAAAATGTGCGGAGCCATTACAACCTTGCAGGCGACGCGCTTCGTGGCGCGTTTACTTTAATGACTGATATAATCACTGCGGTTGGCGTGGCGCGGTTTGCTATGCTGCGCCAGATCAACATCATGCCGGCTAAGACGGCGGTATTCTGAAGCAAAGCCCAACAGTTTTATCGACAATCCCGGAAGCATCGTCCTGCGCGGTGGTCTGGCCCATAGTGCAACTGGCGTTATCAGTAGCGCTTGGCTAAACGCCAAGTCTGAAATAGTTGAGCGGGACGTACGTGAAGAGTAAATAAAAATATGAATTATGGTTTCGACTTTAGTTTCGTGACCGAGTTTTGGCCGAGTCTGTTGGAGGGCGCTTGGCTCAGCGTAAAAATGTCGACACTTTCCATAGTGCTGGGCTTTT
>JBDTGB010000295.1:0-4023 GCA_039937635.1 Burkholderiaceae bacterium
GTCGGTCCGATCAATGCCTGGTTATCCCCCTTGCGTATGGTCAGCGGCCCAGTCGGGGCATTGAACGTCAAACCAGTCAAGGCGGCGATAATCGCCTTGGTGTCAACACTACCGGCCTTTTCAGCCGCTGCTTTATACGCGTAGACAGCCGCATACGCGCCTTCGGCGTTATAGCTGGGAGGCACTCCATAACTTTTTTGATAAGCGGCGACAAAGTGCTTGTTCAAGTCGTTATCGAACGCGGCGTACCAATAGCGTGTGCCCAGCCACAACCCTTCGGGCATCTGCTCGCCTAAAGCCGTCAGCACTTCAGTGGCGGCACCCACAGGCATCACAATCTGGAACCCCTGCTTGAAAAAGCCGCGGTCAGTGGCTTGCCGCACAAAATTAACCAGATCGCCGCCCCATAGCGAAATCATGACGCCCTCGGGCTTGTTTTCCATGACGCTATTGATGAACGGGGTGAAGTCCTCGGCGCCGAAACGCGGGAACGCGGTTTCTTTCATCAGCACCACATCAGGCTTGATCTCTTTCAGGTATTTGCCGAAATATTCCCATGTCTGATGGCCAAACGCATAATCCGGGCCGATGGTTGTCCATTTTTTAACACCCGTTTTGGCGGCAATTTCCGCCGCGCCTTTCATATTCTGATTAACGTTCACGCTAATCCGGAAGGTGTGGCTATTGCATAGCTTGCCTGTGACGTCAGGCGTGGCGGCGTGCGTAATGATGAAAGGTTTATCCAGATCGGGCACCAGCGGCACCAGACCTTGCGCAACGCCCGAGCTATCCAGCCCCATCAAGATATCGGCTTTGTCCTGATACACCAGTTTGCGCGCAGCTTGAATGGCGACAGCAGCCTTACCCTGACCATCCTCGATTTGCGCCGACAACGGCCGGCCCAGCACGCCGCCCTTCTCGTTGATTTCTTTCATAGCCAGATCCATGCCTTGCTGGGCAAACTTGCCATACGTGGCCGCGCTGCCCGACATAAGGTAGATGCCACCGATTTTTATGGGCGTCTGGTCCGCCGCGCTGGCCGGGTTGAAGCTGAAAACACCCGAAATGGCGAGCACCAGCAATGGATGCCTGAAAACAGTTTTAAACATGATGAGAGACTCCTCGTAGAATTATGGTTTTATTAAAACTTCCGTAAACGCACTGTGAATTCCGACTTCTTTTCCAAAAATAATGCATCGATAATCGATTGCCCGCCCTCCTGAAAAGTAGCGACCCCTGCTTGCGCCACGCTGCGGCGCCTGCCCATCGGCCGGTTATGTTGACGACCAAGGACCATTTGCCAACTGTTGCCTTAAAATATTCTTTCGAATTTTCCCCGTTGCGGTTTTTGGAAGATTGCCGAAAATGACCTTTTTAGGGACCTTGAACGACGCCATGCTGGCTCGGCAAAATTCGATGAAATCGCCCTCGTCAAGCGCGGGGGCATTTTCCTTCAGGCAAACGAACGCGCAGGGAACCTCGCCCCATTTTTCATCGGGCAGCGCCACCACGGCGGCCTCGAACACCATAGGATGTCGATACAGCACGTCTTCGATTTCCTGACTTGAAATATTTTCGCCGCCTGAAATAATAATATCCTTGGCCCGGTCTTTTATTTCGATGTAACCATCGGGATGCACGACAGCCAGGTCGCCCGTATGAAACCAGCCGTCCCTGAATGCCTCTTGGGTGCCCGCCTGATTTTTCAGGTAGCCTTTCATCAGCGTATTGCCCTTAAGCAGAATCTCGCCCAGCGCCTTCCCATCGGGAGGCACGAAGCTTCCATCGGCCAAGCTTGCCACCTGAACGTCGTCGATCGCAAAATTGCCGACGCCCTGGCGCGCCATTTTCGACGCCAGATCATCCACCGACAAACCCTCCCAGTCGTCCTGCCAAACGCACAACATGGATGGACCGTACGATTCGGTCAGCCCATACAAGTGAGTGATGGTGAAACCGATCTTTTGCGCGCGGCTGATGACCGGGCTGGGAGGTGCTGCGCCGCCCAGTGCAAATTGCACCGGCGTGGCCAGTGTCTTGCCCCTATTATGGAAATCATTAAGCAGCAAATTCAACACAACCGGCGCGCCGCACATATGCGTGACATGGTGCGCTTCAATACGCGCCAGCACCGCGTCGGCGTCAACCTTGCGCAGGCATACATGCGTGCCGCCCACGGCGGTGATCGCCCATGTGTAGCACCACCCGTTGCAATGAAACATGGGCAAGGTCCACAGGTAGACCGTGTCCGGGTTCATATTAAAGGCCATGGCATTGCTCATGGCCGACAGATAAGCGCCGCGATGATGGTAAACCGCGCCCTTCGGATTTCCAGTCGTCCCCGAGGTGTAATTAAGTGTGATGGCGTCCCATTCGTCGCTGACCTTGGTCCAGGCGAAATCGGAATCGCCGGATGTGACCAACTGCTCGTAAGACAGGGACGCAAGCTTGTCGCCCTGTTGAGCGACGCGCTCGATGCTGATCAATAGCGGTGGAGACTCAAGCTGCCGCACGGCGGCGCCGACCAGTTCCTGAAACGCCGTGTCGTAAAACAAAATACGCGCTTCGCCATGTTCAAGAATGAAACGCAACGATTCGACATCCAGCCGTGTGCTGAGCGCGTTCAGCACGGCGCCGATCATGGGAACGGAATAATGACTTTCGAGCAGTTCGTGGCTGTTGAAGCACATGACGGACACCGTATCGCCGGCGCGAATGCCCATTTCCCGCAACGCCGAGGCCATAGAGCGGCAACGACGATAAAACTGCTGGTAAGTCAGGCTCATGTCGTCGTCGATCACGGCCGTTTTGTGCGGAAATATGGTTGCCGAACGTTGCAGAAAACTGATGGGCGTTAAAGCCGAGTAATTCGCATCCCGCTTATCGAGTCCAAGTTCATAGAAAGTAGACATAATGATGGCCTGCGTTATTGATCTAAATACTTCGGATTACTGATTGCCAACTTGGCGCCGGTGACAGCCAGCAACAAAGCGTGCAACTGCCGGGCGTGAACAGAGTCTATATGGCGCTTTTTGATCTGATCTGCCAGGGATTGCTCGGATGCAATGACCGAAGGATCCATTCCGATGGCGCGATAAAATTCCGCAATTCTTTCGGTGACCTCATCATCGACACCCCTGCACCGGGCCAGTTCGCGCGCCGCGATTGCCATGGCGTTGGCAATCATCCGTGCATCGTAGGCCCTGTCCGCCGGAATCAGCGGCAACAAATCGTCGAGCAGCACACTGCGCGCCACCGCCAATAATTCATCGCCACGGGGCCGGTTAATCATCTTCCACCTTCTATTTCACGGATTTGCGCAAGCAAATCGAATTCGATTTGCGGCAACAGCCGTCCCGTCAAGGCCAGTTCCAGAGACGCCTGTTCGCCGGATAAATGGCGCTGCGCCTGTTGCAATGCAACGATGGACCAACGCATAAGAGCCATGACCTCCCAGTACAAAACCTTACCAGGGTCGATCGATTTTTTAGCCAGTTCGCGATAGCCGCTGAAAAGGTCTGCTTTATCGCCGACGCCCCCCACTTCTTTGTCGTTGTGGCCGAACCGCCAGCTTCTGGAACACAACCATCCGAGATCTTCATAGGGGTCGCTCCATGCGGCAAATTCCCAATCCAATATCGCAGTCAGTTGCCCCTGATCAACCATGTAGTTACCAGTGCGAAAGTCGCCGTGGCACAACACGACCCCATTGCTATCCGGGGCCTGATCCCGCAGCCAGTTCAACGCCCACTCAAGCACCGGATGAGGCTCGGGTACGACGGCCAGCGCGTCGCGATACTGCCGCACGCGATTCAATGCGGGCGGCTGAGCCGGAGGAGTCATAAAGGCAAGACGCTGATCGGACGCTCGGACCTGATGCAGCCGCGCCAACTCGGCGCCAAGCCGTCGCGTCAGCGCGCGCGCCTGATCAGAGCTTAGGCCGCCATTGAGCAACTGGCGCGGAGCCGCTGAACCGGACGCTTTGGTCATGACGTAAAAAGGTGCTTCGATAAGCGTTGTATC
>JBDTGB010000296.1:0-10476 GCA_039937635.1 Burkholderiaceae bacterium
CACCGCCCGGGGGCGTTGCTGTTGCCGAACCCCCCCCAGCAACTCCCCACCCTCGTGTGGACCGTGTCATGGTTGGCCGCAGGTCGAGTAGAATAGCCGCTGTGTCTTTGGACTTTAATTCATTTACGGAGATTTCCATGACCGAGGAACTGTTGCCGGAAGGTGAAGAAGGCCCGCTCATGCGCCGCTTGACGCATGCTATTTATGGGCTTTTTGCATTGGGCTTGATTAGCGCCGGCTTTCTTGGGGTGGCGACCCTGGCGGCGATCGTTTTGGCGTATCTGAAGCGCAGCGACGCGATCGGTACGATTTACGCCGCTCATTTCGATTGGGTCATCAAAACATTTTGGTGGGGCTTGCTTTGGTTTGTTCTCAGCGCTGTTGCCACAATGGTTTTTATCGGATGGCTAACCGGCCTGATTGCTTTGGTGTGGGTGGTGTATCGAATTATAAAAGGATGGCTTGCATTGCTGTCCGACAGAAGCCCGACAGGCGACCTTTAATCGTTTTTGCGCCATGTACAAAAATGCTGCCCAGGCCTTGGCAGCATTTTTTTATAGAAAACTTAAAAAGAATTAAACAGAGTTCGCTTAATTAAGACGGATACTGGCTCTTGCTATTTAAGATGGCCGCTAACCAGTTTCGTAAGCTCGAACATGGAAACCTGTTCTTTTCCAAATAGTGGTCGCAATTTATCGTCGGCGTTGATATTGCGGCGATTCTTCGGATCCTGCAAGTCGTGTTTTTTAATATATTCCCAGATTTTTTTTGTGACTTCGGTGCGAGGAATGGCGCCTGCGCCGATGATGGCGGCTAATGTCGGGCTAGGCGTAAGAGGTTTCATGAATGCCGCGTTGGGTTTACGTGCGGGCTTGGTGGTTGTTACCATAGGGTAATGCTCCTAGCGATTAGTGGAAAAAATGCTTTTCTGAGCATAACGTGAGATACGTCGAAAGACAAAGTGATTTATGTGGAATGTTTCAAAAAGATGGATAAATTGAATCAAATGCAACGCACCGCCGATACTTTAACGATCATTCGGCCTGACGACTGGCATCTTCACTTGCGCGACGCCGCTATGCTGGATACTGTTGTTGGCGACACGGCGCGCCAATTCGGGCGCGCTATTATCATGCCCAATTTAAAGCCGCCGGTTACGACGACCGCGCACGCGCTGGCCTATCGGGGTCGAATCATGGCGGCGCTGGAGCGCGCTGAGGTCCGTGCCGGGGTCCGTTCTGGAGTCTGGAAAGGTCGTTTTACGCCATTGATGACCTTATACCTGACCGACAATACGACAAGCGCTGAAATCATCAAGGCGCGCGACTCGGGTGCGGTGCATGCCGTTAAATACTACCCGGCAGGCGCCACAACGAACTCCGATGCCGGGGTTACCGACTTGCTGGGGCGTTGTGCGGCGGCGCTCGAAGCTTTGCAAAGAATTGGCATGCCGTTGTTGGTGCATGGTGAAGTGACAGACAGGGATGTCGATTTGTTCGATCGCGAGGCGGTATTTATCGACCGCGTCATGATCCCGTTGCAGCGCGCCTTTCCCGAATTGAAGGTGGTGTTCGAGCATGTGACTACACAAGAAGGGGTGGATTACGTGCGAAATGCCGGCGGCCCTATTGGAGCCACCATCACCGCGCACCACTTGCTGTATAACCGCAATGCGTTGTTTCAGGGCGGTCTGCGGCCGCATTGGTATTGTTTGCCCGTTTTAAAACGCGAAAAGCATCGCCTGGCCTTGTTGCACGCGGCTGCAGATGACAGCGGCCGCTTTTTTTTAGGCACCGACAGCGCGCCCCATCGCAAGGGTCTAAAAGAACATGCCTGTGGTTGCGCCGGCTGCTATACCGCATTGCATGCCATGCCGCTTTACGCCCAAGCGTTCGATTCCATCAACAAGCTTGATAGGCTTGAAGCGTTTGCCAGTATTAATGGGCCGGCATTCTATGGCTTGCCTGTGAACCAAGAGGTGCTCGTCTTGCAGCGGGGCGCCTATCAGATACCCGTCGAGCTGTCTCTGGGCACCACGGCCGTAGTGCCCTTGGCGGCTGGCGAAGTGCTTGGATGGCGCATTCGCGATGAGTGATGACTAGACGGCGTTTTGTTTTTCTTCCAAAGCCTCCCAGCGGGCCAGTAGCGCATTAAGCTCGCCTTCGATGGCGTGCAGGCGCTCGCTAACGCTGGCGGCTTCCTGGGGGGTCTTGCGGTACATGCGGCCGTCGCTTAGTTGATTGGCGAGCGTCGCTTGCTGCGCCTCAAGTTGGGCGATGGTCGCGGGTATTCCTTGCAGTTCGCGGCGTTCCCAGTTGGTTATTTTGCTTTGCCTGGCCGCCTTTGAACGAGCCCCGCCGGTCGTTTCCTTTTTTTTTGATTTTTCGTCCGCTCGCGTTCCCTGATCAGGCCGTTGCGCGAACCATTCATCGTAACCGCCTACATATTCACGCCAGATTCCGTTTCCTTCGGCGGCGATCGTCTGCGTGACCACATTATTTAAAAATTCGCGGTCATGGCTGACCAGCAACACGGTGCCCGCATAGTCCTGCAGTAGTTCTTCAAGAAGCTCCAGCGTTTCGATGTCGAGATCGTTGGTGGGTTCATCCATGACAAGCACGTTGGTGGGCCGGGCGAATAATCGCGCCAGCACCAGTCGCGCCCGTTCGCCGCCCGAGAGACTTTTCACTGGAGCCCGCGCGCGCGCTGCCGGGAACAGGAAGTCTTCAAGATAACTCATCACGTGTTTGCGCTGGTCGCCGATTTCGATCCATTCGCTGCCCGGGTTGATCGTTTCGGCCAGTGTGGCATTCTCATCGAGTTGCGAGCGCATTTGGTCAAAATAGCCGACGGAAAGGTTTGTGCCCAGCCGAACGTGGCCGGAGCTTGGCTTTAACTGTCCGAGGATGATTTTTAGCAAGGTTGTTTTGCCGGCGCCGTTGGGGCCGATAAGTCCGATTCGGTCTTTGCGCAGCACGGTGGTCGACAGGTCTCGAATGATGACGTTTTTACCGTACGAATGGCTTATGTTTTCGAGCTCAGCCACCAGTTTTCCCGACCGGCGCCCCTCGGCCACCGCCAGGCTGACGTTGCCGACCCGTTCACGACGCGCGACGCGGTCGCGGCGTAGCTGTTCAAGACGCCGCACGCGCCCTTCGTTTCGTGTGCGCCGCGCCTCGACGCCTTGTCGAATCCAGACCTCTTCCTGCGCCAGCGCCTTGTCGAATCGCGCGTTTTGCTGCTTTTCGGCTTCGAGCCATTCTATTTTGCGCTGTTGCCAGGTGGAGAAGTTGCCGGGAAAGCTGAATAATTTACCTCGATCGAGTTCGACGATCCGAGTGGCTACGGCGTCGAGAAATCGCCGGTCGTGAGTGATGACAATCGCACTGCATTTCGCGCCGAGCAGCAGCGTTTCGAGCCAGGCGATCCCAACGAAATCCAGATGGTTGGTGGGTTCGTCAAGCAGCAGCAGATCGGGCTCGTCAATGAGCGCGCGCGCCAGGGCAACGCGCTTGCGCATTCCACCGGACAAGCCGGCAATGCCGTCTTCGCCTTTCAGCTCGAGCTGATCCATCAGGGCCTGTGTGCGCGCCGGCCGCATCCAGTCTTCTGATTCATTGACGTCGCCGCAGAGGGTCTCGAAGATGGTCGACGACTCGTCCAGTTCGGGCTCTTGCTCGACGGTGGCTATTTTCAGCCCCCCCAGCCGCATGATGTCGCCGTCGTCGGGAGTTGTGCGCTCATCGAGAATTTTCAGAAGCGATGTCTTGCCCGCGCCGTTGCGCCCAATTAAGCCGATGCGCTCGTTTGGTTGAACAGCCAGATCGGCGTGATCCAGCAATGCGTGGTATCCGTAAGCAAGTTGAACGTTGGTTAAAGTAATAAGTGTGTTGGCGGCCATAAATCAAGCAAGAAGCAAGCAATAAGTAGATGAAGTAGCTATTGTCGCAGGTTGGTCAATAGCTTGTCGCGATTTTCGAGTGTTTTGTCGGTAACGAGGCTTAAATCGTTCGTATTCCTATACAATGTGCACGCGAGGCAGATCGGGCGGTCGCGGTATTTCATATATCGAGGAAGGTCCGGACTCCATAGAGCGGGATAGCGGCTAACGGCCGCCCGGCCGACTGACGCACTTCGGTGGTCGGTTGACCGAGGAACAGGGCCACAGAGACGAGTCTGCGGCGCGGGCGCGTGTTAAGCGCGCACTGACACGGCTACTTCCGTGTTGCACGTCTTGGCAACAGGGCGTGGCGCGGCAGGGTGAAACGCGGCAACCTCTATCCGGAGCAACATCAAATAGGCATACGTAAAGCTTTCGGGCTTAAAAGAGCGGCTCGCTCGAGTATGCGGGTAGATGGCTAGAGTGCGTCAGCAATGGCGCAACCAGAGGAATGATTGCCCACCAGGTTCGCCTGGCGTACAGAATCCGGCCTATAGATCCGCCTCGCTCTTTTTCTAAAACCAGCCGCTGCGACAGTATCCCAATGGCGAATTGTTTTTTATCGTCATAGATGACATGCAATTGCGCTCCCAATTTCTTGATTTATCTACATATTTTAATTTTCCATCTGACTAAGCCGGTTCTAAGTACTTGTTGTAATTGAAAAAATTGCAACTTTGCGCTTGACCTGACGTGTCTGTTCCCGTAGAGTGGGGAAAAGTAGGATTTAGTGCAAAAAAGTGGAGAAATCTCTTGTTCCAGGGAAGTAGCGCACTCACATTAGACGCGAAGGGCCGGCTCTCAATTCCGACCCGGCATCGCGACGCGCTTGTGTCCGAGGTTCAGGGGCATTTGACCTTGACACGCCACCCCGATGGTTGCTTGCTGGTTTATCCTCGCCCCGTTTGGGAAAAGAAACGTGAAGACATTGCGGCGTTTCCCATGGCCGCTCGGCCACTGCAACGCTTGTTGCTGGGCAATGCTCAAGATGTCGATGTGGACGGCACCGGGCGGATTTTGATTGCACCAGAGTTACGCAGCGCCGCTGGGCTTACGCGCGAAGTCATGCTTCTGGGGATGGGAAGCCATTTTGAATTATGGGATGCCGCTCAGTGGGCCCGCCGTGAGGCTGAGGATCTGGCGAAAGGCATGCCTGCTGTATTAGATCAGTTTTCGTTCTGACCCTGGCATGGAGTTTTTGCATCATTCCGTGCTGCTGGAGCCGACGGTTAGCGCCTTGGTGGATCCGGCATTTGGTGGAAAGACAAAACACGCCGAGTCGAAGAGCAGTTCCAGTGTACGGCTAGATGGAGTGTTCGTTGATGGAACCTTTGGTCGCGGCGGTCATAGCCTTTTATTGTTATCGAAGTTGGCCGGCGACGCGAGGCTGGTGGTGTTTGATAAAGATCCAGAGGCGATTGCTGCGGCGCGCGTTTTGCAAAGCCAGGATTCCAGGGTTGTCGTCGTTCATAGTGGTTTTGCCCAGTTGCAAGAGCAGCTTAATGCTCTGGGTATCGAATACGTTGATGGTGTGATGCTGGATTTAGGCATGTCATCGCCTCAAATTGATGACGCGAGTCGTGGATTTTCATTTATGCGTGAAGGCCCGCTCGACATGAGAATGGATACGAGTAGCGGTTTAACCGCTGCCCAATGGCTGGCCCAGGTCGGCGTCGAAGAACTAAGGGAGGTCATAGCAAAATATGGCGAAGAACGGTTTGCTTTCCAGATTGCAAAGGCGGTTGTTGCTCGCCGCGAATCCGGGCCGCTGCGCACAACGCTCGACCTCGCCGAGCTCATCGCCAGTGTCGTCCGTACGCGCGAAAAGGGTCAACATCCGGCCACTCGCACCTTTCAGGCTTTACGGATTTACCTCAATCAAGAACTCGAGGAGCTCGCGCTCGCCCTCGCGGCAGTTCTAAGAGTTCTGGCGCCAAAAGGGCGGTTAGCGGTGATCAGCTTTCACTCTCTTGAAGACCGTATGGTCAAGCAATGCATAGCCGCCGCGGCAAGGCCGGCGGCTATGCATGCGCGCATGCCGATTTACGAGAAAGATCTGCCTCGACCCATTCTGGATTCGCTTGGGCGTGTACGGGCATCGGCCGAGGAAATCGCCGGCAACCCGCGGGCTCGTTCGGCCGTTTTGCGTGTGGCGCAACGCACAACGACTCCATTGCCCAAGGATCAGGGGGCGTCGTTCGTTCAGCCGTTACACATTGCTGGCAAGCCGGTTGGTCATTCCAAGAGGCGAAAATAATGGGCCGCCTCAGTTTGCTCTTCGCCGCGTTGTTGATGATCCTGTCGATGTCCCTGGTTACGGCCCGTTTTCAATCGCGCCAGTTGTTTGTTGTTTCGGATAGGCTTGATGCCACGGCGCGCCAACTTGGCACGGATTGGCTTCGTTTGCAGTTGGAGCGTGCCGAATTGGCGCGCAATGCCCATATCGACAAGGTCGCTCGCGACGATCTGAAAATGGTTTCCACCTCGCCGCAACGAACTATATACATCAAGGGCATTCCCGAAGCGATCGCGCCGTCAACACAGGCTAAGCCAGGAGGGCGCCCATGAAGCGCGTCCGGTTCTACGATAGCCCTGTTCTGAATGTTCAGATGCCTGTATGGCGCTCCCGGCTGGTGCTGATTCTTTTGATGCTTGGCTTCATCGCTCTGGGCGCCAAGGCGCTGTATTTGCAAGGGATATCGACCGAATTCCTGCAGCAGCAAGGTGAATTGCGTTACGAACGCACACTGGTGTTGCCGGCGACACGCGGCAAAATATTCGATCGCAGCGGTTCGGCGGTTCTGGCCTCGAGCATACCCGCGCGCGCTATCTGGGCCATTCCCGAGGACACCAAAGCGGCAACACCGGATGAGTTGAACCAATTGAGCAAGCTGCTCGACTTGCCGGTAAAAGACATTCAAAGTCGCCTGACCGACGAAGATAAAAATTTTGTTTACATCAAGCGCCAGGTGTCGCTCGACACCGCCGCCGAAATCAGGAAACTTAAAATTCCAGGCTTTCATCAACTCGATGAAATGCGCCGTTATTATCCCGACGGCAATGTGACCGCGCACGTCCTGGGATTCACCAACATTGAAGACAAGGGTATTGAAGGCGTTGAATTGGCCTTTAATTCCGAGCTTTCGGGTCGCCCGGGCAGCCGACATGTCATCAAAGACCGCCTGGGACGAGTGGTTGAAGACATACAGGCTATTGTGCCGCCGGTCGACGGTCAGGATTTGAGCTTGTCGATTGATGCCGGAATACAGTTCGATACCTACGCCGCGTTGAAAGTGGCCATGGAAGAGCACAAGGCGAAAGCGGCGGCGGCCATTGTGGTGAATGCTCAGACCGGCGAAATTCTGGCTCTGGTGAATCTTCCGGCCTACGATCCAAACGACCGCGACGATCGGAAGGGCCCTGCCTTGCGCAATATGGCCATGGCCGACATGTTTGAGCCCGGGTCGATCATGAAGCCGTTTACAGCGGCGCTTGCGCTGGATTTGCACAAGATCACGCCGTCAACAATGTTTAATACGGGAAATGGCCGCTACCAGTATCAGGGAGCGACGATTCACGATGTAAGCAGTAACGGCCGGCTTAATGTGGCGGGCATTTTGCGTCGTTCCAGCAATATCGGCATGACCATGATTTCTGAACTGTTGACGTCAAAGGAAATGTGGAACAAGTTTACCGAGTTGGGTTTTGGCCGCGCGCCACAAACCAATTTCCCGGGACTGGCCACTGGACGTTTGCGTCCCTGGGAGCGCTGGCGTCCGATTGAACGGGCAACGATGGCTTACGGTTACGGTCTTTCGGTGTCGTTGCTGCAAATCGCTCACGCGTACACGGCGTTCGCGCGCAACGGCGATATGGTTTCGTTAACTTTGCTCAAGCGCCAGGGCAAGCCAACCAGCGTTCAGGTGTATTCGCCGCAAGTGGCGGGTCTGATTCGGGCCATGCTGGAAGCGGCGGCAGGTCCGGACGGCGCCAAATTGGCACAAGTGCAAGGATATCGCGTGGCGGGTAAAAGCGGCACGGTGCGTAAAATTATCGATGGGCACTACAGCAAGTCGCAGTATCGCGGCTCGTTCGTCGGCTTTGCCCCGGTGTCCAATCCGCGCATCGTTGTTGCGGTCACGATGGACGATCCGACTACCGGCGGTTATTACGGCGGCAAAATCGCAGCGCCGGTTTTTGCCAGCATAGTGGCCAGCAGCTTGCGTCGCATGGGCATTCAGCCCGACGCGCCGATACGGTCGCTGGTGGCTGTTGGACCTCAGGAAGAGGCCCCGCGATGACGGCCCAATTCGTCGTTTCGTGGCTGCGCGACCATGTCAAGCGTGGCGCGCATCTTTGTCTGGATTCGCGTCAGGTTAATCCGGGCGATGTGTTTTTAGCTTGCCCGGGTTTGGTTACCGATGGCCGTCTGTATGCCGACCTGGCTATTAGTCGCGGGGTGGGTGCGATCGTTGCACAGGCCGATTTCGAGTGCTCCGACGCACTCTCCTCGCACGTGCCGGTTTTGGCGGTCGATGGGCTGCCCAGCCTGTTGGGACGGGTGGCGAACGAATGGTATGGCGAGCCATCGCGCGCCATGTCGGTGGTGGCGGTCACAGGTACGAACGGCAAGACCAGCACCGTGCAGTGGCTGGCGGCGGCTTTAAAGGCGGAAGGCGTCGCCTGCGGCGTTATTGGAACCTTGGGCATAACTAGGCCCGATGGATCGGGCCTGGGTGGCGCATTGACGACTCCTGATGTCGTGACGATGCATCGCAGCCTGGCGGCCATGCGTGACGCGGGTGCGGCCGTGGTGGCGATCGAGGCATCGTCCATCGGGATCGATCAAGGGCGGCTGGATCAGGTGCGCGTTGAAATAGCCGGGTTCACCAATCTGACGCACGATCATCTCGATTATCACCGTACGCTGGAAAACTATAAGGCGGCCAAGTTCGCACTGTTTGCATTGCCTGGTTTGCGCGCGGCGGTGATCAATGTCGATGACCCTGTTGGTGTTGAGCTGCTTGAGTCCATTCCGGCTATGGAGTCGATTACCTACTCGTTAGGCATTGACGATACAGCGCGCATTCAGGCGCGCGACATCCAGGCCGGCGCATATGGCTTGATTTTTAATTTAACGATGCCCGACGGCACAGCCCAGATAGTGACCCGTCTGGTGGCGCGGCACAATGTGTCGAATTTATTGCTGGTTGCCGGCGTGCTGCACAAGTTGGGATGGGCTTTGCCCCGCATTGCCCGAACCTTGGCTATTTTGCAGCCGGTTCCGGGGCGTCTGCAGATTATTGAACCGCATGCGTGCGGTGATACCTCGACTGCGTTGCCGATGGTCGTGGTCGATTATGCGCATACGCCTGATGCTTTGCAGCGGGCTTTGGCGGCATTGCGCGACGTGGCCCGAAGCCGTGCGGGCCATCTGATTTGCTTGTTCGGATGCGGCGGCAACCGCGATCGGAGCAAGCGCCCCATAATGGGTCGAATCGCGCAGGATTTAGCCGATAAAGTCATTCTGACCAGCGATAATCCGCGCGCGGAGCTGCCCGGCGAAATCATTGAAGAGATCGTCGCGGGCATGTCCGAACCTGTCACGATCGAGGTGGATCGGGCCCAGGCTATTCTGGCTGCGATCTGGCAGGCGAGCCCCGCCGACGTGGTATTGCTGGCTGGCAAGGGGCACGAGACCTATCAGGAGTCCGCGGGTGTGCGCGTTGCTTTCGACGATCGCGAGTGGGCCCGGTTTGCGTTGACCTGGCAACGCGGCCCGAGTGTATCGACCGATTCGCGCAGGATTTCCCGGGGTCAAATTTTCGTGGCACTTGAAGGCGACACGTTTGACGGTCATGACTATTTGAACCAAATGGGTTCGGCAGGCGCCTGCGCGGCTATTGTGGCCAGACCTCAAGCTGATATTGCTTTGCATCAGTTTGTGCTGGGAGATACTCATCGAGCGTTAATCCAGATTGGCACAGCGTGGCGGCGTCATTTGTATCCGACCGTTATTGGCGTTACCGGCAGCAATGGCAAAACGACCACCAAAGAAATGATTGCCTCGATATTGCGGGCATGGCTGGGAGTGGATGCGGCGTTGGCGACCGAAGGGAATTTGAATAACGATATCGGCGTGCCATTGACTTTGCTGCGTCTGACTTCGAAGCATCGCGCCGCCGTCGTTGAGCTGGGCATGAACCATCCGGGCGAAATCGCGCTGCTGGCCGGTATGGCGCGTCCGACGATTGCGCTGGTTAATAATGCTCAGCGCGAGCATCAGGAATTCATGCACACGGTCGAGGCGGTTGCCCGCGAAAATGGCGCTGTGTTTGGCGCCTTGTCTGGGGGGGGCGTCGCTGTTTTTCCGGGCGACGACGCCTACACCGAATTATGGCAAGGCCTGGCGGGGAACCACAAGATAGTTCGTTTCGGGTTTGACGCCGGCTTTGATGTGTATGCCGATCAAATTCACGCTGAATCCGCGCGCACAGTCTGCCAGTTGCATACGCCGGAAGGCGGCAGCGCTTTGG
>JBDTGB010000297.1:0-4194 GCA_039937635.1 Burkholderiaceae bacterium
CCAATGTGAACCGGCCGCTCTTTTGTTAAACCCACGGCGCAACGCAGTACGATTTGCGTGTCGCCGTGGCGGCCATGAATGAGCTGTTCAGATCCAAGGATTTCAATCATTTCGATGTCGATCTGCACGCCCGCCGCATGCAGCGTCATGTGCTCGGGCCGCAGTCCCATGATGACGTGGCGGTTGGCCACCGACGCGGGTACTTGGGCGGGGTCAATTTGAAGCGGCGCTTGCGCCATATCCTTGACCTGGCGCAGGCCATCGACTCGCACCGGAATCAGGTTCATCGGCGGCGAGCCGATAAAGCTGGCGACGAAGGTGCTGGCCGGCTTCTCGAATACCTGGGAAGGTGTGCCGATTTGTTCCGCCATGCCCTTGTTCATGACCATCATGCGTTGCGCCAGTGTCATGGCTTCGACTTGATCGTGCGTGACGTATAAGCTGGTCGTTCCCAGGCGTCGATGCAATTTTTGAATTTCCAGCCGCATCTGCACGCGCAGCTTGGCGTCCAGATTGGATAGCGGCTCGTCGAATAAAAATACCTTGGGCTCGCGCACGATAGCGCGTCCCATCGCCACTCGCTGACGCTGGCCGCCTGAAAGTTGACGCGGGCGTCGATCAAGCAGGTGGGCAATTTCAAGGATTGCCGCCGCTTTGTCCACGCGCTGGCGGATGTCCTGTTTGGCAAGCTTGCGGATTTTCAATCCGTACGCCATATTGTCGAATACGGACATATGCGGATAGAGCGCGTAGTTTTGGAACACCATGGCAATATCGCGTTCAGCTGGTTCCAGCTTGTTAACGACGACGTCGCCAATTAGAATTTCGCCGCTTGTGATGCTTTCCAGCCCGGCAACCATGCGCATCAGGGTAGATTTTCCACAGCCCGATGGCCCCACAATAACAATAAACTCGCCATCGGAAACGTCCATGTCAATGCCATGTATCACCTGTATATTGCCCGGCGAATAGGTTTTAGTGGCGGCCCGAAAGCTTAATGTAGCCATGCTTACTTGATTCCGAAAACTGGGTTATTTTTCCGCATCGACCAGGCCTTTGACAAACCACTTTTGCATGAAGATGACCACGGCCGCCGGAGGAATCATGGCAAGCAACGCCGTCGCCATGACCAGATTCCATTCCGTGACGCTATCGCCGCCGGCGATCATGCGTTTGATGCCGATGACTACAGGATACATATTTTCCTGGGTTGTGATGATGAGCGGCCACAAGTACTGGTTCCAGCCGTAGATGAATTGAATGACAAACAGGGCGGCGATGGTCGTGCTGGATAAGGGAAGCAGAATATCTTTAAAAAACCGCATGGGGCTGGCTCCGTCGATGCGCGCCGCCTCGATGAGCTCATCGGGCACCGTCAAGAAAAACTGGCGAAACAGGAATGTTGCCGTGGCCGATGCAATCAGCGGCAGGGTCAAGCCCGCATAGGTATTGAGCATGCCGAGATCGGCCACCACCTTGTAGGTCGGCGTAATGCGCACCTCGACCGGCAGCATAAGGGTGATGAAAATCATCCAGAAGAAAAACATTCTGAAACGGAAATGAAAATACACGACGGCGAAGGCAGACAGCATGGAAATTGAAATTTTCCCTATTGCAATAACCAGTGCCATCACGGTGCTGACCCACATCATCCGCGCCACAGGCGCGGTATTGCCGACCCCGCCGAAAAGTACTGTTTGATAATTTTCCAGGAAATGTCCGCCCGGCAGCAAGGACATGGGAGCTTGTGCAACTTCTTGTGCGGTTTGGGTCGAGGCGACAAAGGTGATGTACAGCGGAAAGGCGATGACAGCCACGCCCATCAATAGAACCAGATGGGAGAAAAAATCCAGATAGGGACGGCGTTCAATCATGGGCGTGATGCATCATGGGGCTTGGGGGCTAGTAGTTGACTTTGCGTTCGATGTAGCGAAATTGCACGATCGTAAGCGCTACGACGATGGTCATCAAAATAACGGATTGAGCCGCTGATGAGCCAATGTCCAGACCCAAGAAGCCAGTGTTGTAGACACGATAAACCAGGATGGCCGTCGTGTTGCCGGGTCCGCCCTGGGTCATGATATCGATGACGGCAAACGTGTCGAAGAACGCGTAAATGATATTCACGACTAGCAGGAAGAAGGTGGTGGGCGTCAACAGCGGCAAAATAATTGTCAATGTGCGCCGCATTGGGCTTGCGCCATCAATGGCGGCGGCTTCGATGAGCGAGCGTGGTATGGATTGCAATCCGGCCAGAAAGAATAGAAAGTTGTATGAAATCTGCTTCCACACCGAGGCCAGCACGACCAGCGTCATGGCGTCAGTGGAGTCCAGGCGGGGGTTCCAGCTTAATCCAAGGTTGGCTAGGTAAACCGCAATAACCCCCACCGATGGCGAAAACATAAATAGCCACAATACCCCGGCGACGGCCGTTGCAACGGCATAGGGCCATATCAGCAGAGTCTTGTACAGATTGGCGCCCTTGACGACTCGATCGGCCATACGGGCCAGCACCAAGGAAATGCTTAGACCCAATACGGCGACCAGCACAGAAAAAACGGCGGTTACCTTGAACGAATTGATGTAATCCGAATTCGAAAAAAGCTCGATGAAGTTGTTCAGACCCGTAAACTGGGATGACAGACCGAATGGGTCTTCAATCCGAAACGACTGCCACATTGCCTGTCCGGCCGGCCAAAAGAAAAATACGATCGTGATGGCCAATTGCGGGGCCAGAAGCAAATACGGCAACGTCTTGTGATTGAAAACAACGCGTTTTTCCATGGGTAACCGTGTTTATATATAGCCATGCTGTTTGTTGGCGCTTCCGGGGCCTGCAAGGGGAAAGTCCCCTGCACGTGCTCAGGCTCTGTTATTTAACACTTTTCTGGAATCGCACCAGGAGCTCGTCGCCGCGTTTTACCATGTTGTCCAGCCCTTGCTGCGGGGTGATTTTTCCGGCGAAAATCTGCTCCATATCCCCGTCCTCGATGTCGCGAATTTGCGGCAGATAGCCTAGGCGAACACCGCGCGAGTTTTCAGTCGTGGTGGCGTCCAGTTCCTTGACGGCCACATCCGTGCCGGGGTTCTTGTCATAGAAACCGGATTTTTTCGTCAGCTCGTAACCGGCTTTGGTGACTGGCACATACCCGGTGCCCTGATGCCAGGCGGCCGCTTGCTCGGGGCTGGCAAGAAATTTAAAGAATTTGGTAATGCCCTTGTAAACTTCGGGCGATTTTTTGGCGAACACCCATAACGAAGCTCCTCCGATAATTGTGTTTTGCGGAGCGCCTTTAACATCGGCGTAGTACGGAAGCGGCGATGTGCCGAATTCGAAATTCCCGTTTTTCTTGACGCTGGCGCGCATGCCGCTTGAGCCGGTGAACATGCCGCATTTACCTGAGATGAATAGCGCGTTGGCGGCATCGCCGCGGCCACCGTATGTGAATGTACCTTCCTTGGCCATTTTTGCCAAAAATGTCATGTGGCGCACGAACAGGGGCTTGTTGACTTCCAGACGCGCGTCAAGGCCGCCGAAACCATTATTTTTAGACGCATACGGCGCATTGTGCCAGGCGGAAAAGGTTTCCAGTTGAACCCAAGATGGCCAGCCTGTGCTGTAACCGCATTCGAGTCCCGCCGCCCGCAGTTTTTTACCCGCTTGCGCCACGTCATCCCAGGTTTTAGGCGGCTTCATAGGGTCGAGGCCGGCCTTTTTGAACGCATCTATGTTGTAGTAAAAAACGGGAGTCGAGCTGTTAAATGGCATCGACACCAGCTTGCCGTCAGGCGAGGAATAGTAGCTGGCTACCGCGCCCAGAAAATCGTGGGGATTGATAGGGTCGCCGGCCTTTTCGGACATTTCCTGAACAGGGACGATGGCGCCTTTGGCGTACATCATGGTGGCAGTGCCGACCTCGAATACTTGCAGGATATCGGGTGCGTTTCCGCCACGGAATGCGGCGATGCCGGCATTCATCGATTCGCCGTAGGCTCCTTTGTAAATGGCATGAACCGTGTAGTCGGTTTGACTTTTATTGAATTGCTCGACGATGGAGTTAACGCGATCACCGAGAGGGCCTTGCATTGAGTGCCAAAAATTGATTTCGGTCGCTGCATGCGCTGTACCGAGCGTTGCGATTAATCCGGCCAGGGACAGGGCAAAATATTTTGCTCGCATGAGCTTTTCTCCTA
>JBDTGB010000298.1:0-4731 GCA_039937635.1 Burkholderiaceae bacterium
CTGAACAGAAGGAATCGACGCGATCAAGCCATGGGTATAGGGATGTTGAGCCGCCTGAACGATGTCGGCCGTATTGCCGGTTTCAACGATTCGGCCCGCATACATGACGGCCAGGCGATCCGCCAGACCCGACACAATCGCCAGATCGTGCGTAATCCAGATAAGCGCCGTCCCCAGTTCACGACATAATTTTTGCATTTCATACAGTATCTGTCCCTGTATCGTCACGTCCAGAGCCGTTGTGGGCTCGTCAGCAATAATCAACTTGGGCGCGTTCAACAAGGCAATTGCAATCGCAACGCGCTGGCGCATTCCGCCCGACAAGTGATGCGGGTACACGCGCATCCGGTCTTTTGGCGACGGAATTCCGACCTTGGCCAGAACCTGCAATGAACGCGCCCGGGCTGCGGCCACTGACGTATGTTCATGGGCCCGTACGGCCTCGATCATTTGCGTATCGATGCGCAGCGTCGGATTCAGCGTCATCATGGGATCCTGAAAAATCATCGCCATCTCTTTGCCCCGCAGCGATCGATATTGCTCGGCCGACAAAGTCAGCAAATCATGGCCGTTGAAGAAAAGCCGCTCGGCCTGAATGCGGCCTGGCTCGTCAACCAGATTCATCAACGAAAAGGCCGTCATGCTTTTACCCGAGCCCGATTCGCCAACCAGCCCCAGAATTTCGCCTTCCTTGAGCTGCAGCGACACGCCATCGACCGCTTTCACCACGCCTTCGCGCGTATGAAACCACGTTTTCAAGCCGCGCACGTCCAGCAAAAAGGCATCGGTCGATGGCGTAAATTCGGTGTTCAATCAAGTCCCTTAAATAACGTTGCGTGGATTAAGGATGTCGCGCAGATGGTCGCCCACCAAATTGATGGCAATGACCAGCAGCGCCAGCGCAATGCCGGGGAAAAACGAAATCCAGTAGGTGCCCGACAACATGTATTCAAAACCGTTGGAAATCAGCATGCCCAGAGACGGCTCGGTCACCGGCACGCCAACGCCCAGAAAAGACAAGGTAGCTTCCAGTGCTATGGCGTGCGCCAGATCGATGGTGGCAATTACCATCAGCGGCGGAATGCAGTTCGGAAAAATATGACGCCATAAAATCCGTTGCCAGGACAGCGACAAACATTGCGCCGCCTCGACATATTCCCGATTGCGTTCAACGATGGCGGCGCCGCGCGCGGCGCGCGCGAAATAGGCCCACTGCACCGCAACCAGGGCGTAAATGACCTTGTCGACACCTTTACCCAACACCGCCAGCAAAATCAAGGCCAGCAATATGGCCGGGAACGACAACTGGATATCAACGATGCGCATTAATACGGAATCAATGCGTCCGCCGAAATAGGCGGCAATCAACCCCACGACCGTGCCAATCAAAAACGCCACTGACACCGACACCGTGCCCACGATCAGACTGGTGCGCATGCCATACAAAATAGCGGAAAACAGGTCGCGCGACTGGCCGTCAGTACCCAGCCAATACGTCATTGCGCCATCGCCGCTGACACTGCCCGGAGGCAACTTGGAATCGAATATCTCAAGCGTGGCGATATCGAACGGATTTTGCGGCGACACCCATGGGGCGAAAATAGCCAGAAACAAGAACACCACCAGCAAAACCAGCCCGAACACCGCTAATTTACTGGTAAGAAACTGCGCCACGAAAATACGCCAGCGGCTTTCACGCGGTACAACGCGCGGCAGAACAGAGGGCGCCGCCTTGGACGCTTCGTCAGCAACCGTCATGACGGCCCTCCCATGCGCACCCGCGGGTCCAAAATCGTATAGGCGACATCAACCACCAGATTCAAGACCGCCAGGAAAACCACCGCCAGCATCAAATAGGCCACCACCACGGGACGGTCAAGCGTGATAATCGAATCTATCAACAGCTTGCCCATGCCGGGCCAGGAAAAAACGGTTTCCGTGACCACTGCAAAAGCAAACACTTGGCCGTACTCAAGCCCGCCGATGGTGATGATTGGAATCAAAATATTCTTCAGCAAATGCACGCCCAGCACCCGTCGCTCGGTCAACCCCTTCGCGCGCGCGAACTTGATGTAATCCAGCGGCAGACACTCGCGCGTGGCCGCCCGCGTGACCCGTATGATCAGCGCGCACTTGGCCACGGCAATCGTTGCCGCCGGCAAAATCAGGCTTTTCAGGCCTTCCAGGGTAAATATACTAAGCTGAATAGGACCCACGGTCGCCACCGGTCCGCGCCCGCCCGCCGGAAGCCAGCCCAGGTAGACCGAAAACAACATGATGAACATCATCCCCACCCAAAAATTCGGCAGGGAAAAGCCAAGAACCGAGCTTGTCATGATCGACCTCGCCTTGAAGCTTGCGGGCTTCAACCCCGCAATAATGCCCAAGGGCACGCCAATCAACATCGACATGAACATGGCAAGCGTGGCCAGCTCCAGCGTGGCCGGCATGCGATCCAGAATCAGCCGCATCGCCGACTCGCCGGTTAAAAAGCTGTTGCCGAAATCCAGGTGAGCCGCTTTGCCAAGAAAAATAAAATACTGCTGCCACAAGGGCAGGTTCAGGCCCAAAGACTGGCGAATCAGCTCTCGTTGAGCGTCGGTGGCCTCGGGGCTGGCCAACATCGATATAGGGTCTCCGACCAGATACAGCCCGGTAAACACCAAGGCGGACATCGCCAAAACGACGACAACCGTCTGCAACAGGCGCCGAACGATGGCCGAAAACATCCTGTCAACGCACTATTTCGCAGGCGTCATGTCTTGCGCCAGCGTCATTTGATCCGCGCGCCCCGAATAGTGGATGTTCTTTTTCATCGCCCACACCGACAGCTCGAAATGCACCGGCAGGATGGCGTAATCCTCCATAGCCGTATTCCCCGCTTTCTGCAGCAACTCCGATCGTTTCGCGTCGTCAAGGGTCTTTGACGCCTGAAGCACTAATTTGTCGAGCTCGGGATTGGAGTAATGGCTGCGATTGGTAGTGCCCAGGCCCAGCTCTTTGTTGGGCGTCACAACTAGCGCATTCAAGGGATTAAGCATTTCACCGGAAGTCACCGCCCAACCGCCCAAATAGCTGCTGAAGGCGTATGTGTCGCGCTGTTTGAAAAATACCGGCGGGGCCATCGTCTGCACATCGGTTTTAACGCCGATTCGAGCCCACATGGCCGCCGCCGCCTGAGCGATGTTCTTGTCGTTTGTGTAGCGTCCGGCCGGTGAACCCAGCGAAATCGAAAACCCATTGGGATAGCCGGCCTCGGTCAGCAACTTTTTGGCTTTGACGGGATCGCTCGGAGGAACTTCAGAAAACTTCTTGGAGGCGCCAAATCCAGGATAGGCCAGCAAGTTGGCGGCGGGTTGGGCCACCCCGCCCATGATGCGTTCCACAATCGCCTTGCGATCCAACGCCAGCGACAACGCTTCACGCACGCGCTTGTCTTGCAAAGCATTCTTGCCGTTCGTGCCGGTCATGCCTGGGGGCACCTCTTTGGACTGGTTCAAGGCCAAATAGATGATGCGCAACGAAGGTGTTTCCTGAACGGTCAGGGCCTTGTTTTTCGTCAGCCGAGGCAAATCGTCAGTGGGAGGATCTTCCACCAGATCAACGTCGCCCGCCAAAAGCGCGGCCACCCGCGCGGCTGGATTCGAAATGGGACGATAAATCACCTTGGCCCAGGCGGGTTTTTCGCCCCAATAGTTGTCGTTTCGCGCAAAAACAATTTCGTCGCCGCGCTTCCAGGACACAAATTTGTACGGGCCGGTTCCCACCAAGCCATCGCCGCGGTTTAACTCAACCGTTGTTTTACCTTCAGGGGCCGATCCCGACGCGGCCTTTTTCGACATGATCGACACTTGCGACAAATTGGCCAGCAAGACGGGCGACGGACCCTTGGTGGTGATCTTCAGGGTCAGGGAATCGACCGCCTCGACCTTGGCGATCGAACTCAGAAACAAGGAAAACGACGAGGGGCTGTTAGGCACCTTGGGCACACGGGCGTATGTGAACACCACATCTTCAGCCGTGAAGGGGGAACCATCAGAAAACTTGACATTCGGGCGCAATTTAAACAACCAGACGTTGCCGTCAATTGTCCAGGATTCGGCCAGAGCGGGTATCGGTTTGGCGTTGGCGTCGGTGCGAACCAACGGGTCAAAAATCGTCTCGGACATCTGTATGTTAGGCGTCAACGAATGGAACAGCGGGTCCATCGAACTAGGTTCGGTGCGTAAAGCCACCGTCAAGTCCCGCGCCTGCGCCAAACCGTTGACACCGGCAAAACTTAGCGCCAGCGCCGACAACAGAATTGTTTTACGAATCAACTTCATGATTTTGCAGCCTTATAAAAATTTGGCAACTAAGCCAATGCAAATGGGGAAAGCCATGAAACGCTGGGCATTACAATACATCAACCAGCCGAGGCGAATTATGACAATTATGGTTAAAGGATTCGCCAAACGCATATAAGAATCAGGAAGACATCGGCCGAGTGTAGCGGGGCCGGCGGGTTTTATGATTGGTATTTTCCCGATTTTACAATTTGGTGCTACGCTGGCGACAACGCATAGTTTCTCGTCCGGGTATCACAGGATTCACCACCATGAAATTAATCGAGCCTATTATCGGGTGGCAAGCCGAAATTGCCGCTATTCGCCGCGACATCCATGCCCATCCGGAACTCGCCTATCAGGAAAATCGAACCTCCGACCTCATAGCGGAGCAGCTTGCGTCCTG
>JBDTGB010000299.1:0-3140 GCA_039937635.1 Burkholderiaceae bacterium
CCAATACGCTGATCTATGTTCGCGGCAAAGGCATTGTGCTGGACGAGCCCTCTGTTGTAGCCATTCGCCATGACGGAAGTCCCAATGGCAAAAGGGTCATTCAGGCTGTGGGCCGGGAAGCCAAGCAGATGCTGGGACGCGTCCCGGGCAACATCGAGGCGATTCGGCCCATGAAGGACGGCGTTATCGCGGATTTCACCGTTACTGAACAAATGCTCAAGCAGTTCATTCGCATGGTGCACCCGAGCAGCATGTTCGCGCCCAGCCCGCGCATTATCGTTTGCGTTCCCTGCGGCTCTACTCAGGTCGAGCGCCGCGCCATTCGCGAGTCCGCGCTGGGAGCCGGTGCAAGCCAGGTATACCTGATCGAAGAGCCCATGGCGGCGGCGATTGGCGCGGGTCTGAACGTGTCCGACGCTAGTGGGTCAATGGTGGTCGACATAGGCGGGGGCACGACCGAAGTCGCCATCATTTCGCTGGGGGGCATGGTGTACAAGGGCTCCGTGCGCGTCGGCGGCGACAAATTCGACGAGGCCATCATCAATTACATACGCCGCAACTATGGCATGTTGATTGGCGAGCCCACTGCCGAATTGATAAAAAATAAGATTGGTTCGGCTTTTCCTGGGTCGGAGATACGCGAGATTGAAGTAAAAGGGCGCAATCTGTCGGAAGGCGTTCCACGCGGATTCACAGTTTCGTCCAACGAGATCCTTGAATCTTTAACCGACCCGTTAAATCAGATCGTATCGGCAGTGAAAACAGCGCTCGAACAAACGCCGCCCGAGCTGGGCGCCGACATCACCGATAAGGGCATTTCGTTGACCGGCGGTGGGGCATTGTTGCGTGATTTGGACCGCCTTCTGCAGGAAGAAACCGGTCTGCCGGTTGTCGTGGCCGAAGATCCCCTTACGTGCGTGGTGCGTGGCTGTGGCGAGGCGCTCGAACATCTGGAGCGGCTGGGCACGGTGTTTATTTACGATTGATGGTTTTCACGCCCGGCCCTTTGGCGGTAAGGCGCCAGGCAGGCCAAGACGCAGAAATACGACAAGTTCATGCAACAAAATGGGACGATCAAGCTGTTCAGACGCGGGCCGACCGCGGAATTTCGACTGTTTGTTTTGGTCGTGCTTGCATTATCGTTGCTTGTGGTCGACGCTCGATGGAATGTGCTTGATCCGGCGCGACAGGCTGTCTCGGTTGTTTTATACCCCTTCCAGCGACTTGTGATGGCGCCACGCGATCTTATCGATCGCGTCAATAGCTGGTCCGACACCGCCGCCATGGTGCGCTCCGAGAAAGAAGCTCTGCAACGCCAGCGCATCGAGCTTGCGCAGATATCCACGCATGCTGCGCAATTGTCGGCCGAAAACGAGCAACTGCGCCGTTTACTTAACGTTGCCGAGACAGTTTCCATGGCTTCGGTGGCTGTCGAAGTGTTGTATGAACCTCCTAACGCCTTTGCGCATCACCTGGTGTTTAACAAGGGGACTTCAAGCGGAATCTGGCCCGGCATGCCGGTTATTGATGAAGGTGGAATTGTGGGCCAAGTGGTTAGAGTCACCCCGTTCACCTCCGAAGCCGCGTTGCTGACTGACGATAAAGTATCGATTCCGGTGCAAGTCTTGCGTAATGGTCTGCGTTTAATTGCCTTCGGCGGCAACGTTTCGGGTAAAGTAGAGGCGCGGTATCTGACGGCTAGTTCCGATATTCAACCTGGCGATACTCTGGTTACGAGCGGTATTGGGGGCTTGTTTCCCGCTGGACTTTCGGTTGCGCGGGTCGAGCAGGTGCAGCGCGATCTCACGTCCGGATTCGCGGTTGCAGTTGCGGCGCCCTTGTCGCATCCCGAGCGTTATCGGCATTTTCTGGTTTTGCGCGTCGATGTAAAAAGCCAGGAATCTACTCAGGGGGGCTTGCCGAATGGTTCAAAAGCTGATCGATGACGCAGCGCTCACGAGCGCCAGGCATTCGTCCCTGGGCTCGCTGATGCCTATCGACGTCGCTCCTTTCAAACAGCCCTCCAATTTGGGATTTATCTGGTGCACGATTGTGCTGGTGTGGCTAATTTCTCTTTTGCCCTGGAGGCTATGGCAACCCGCGCCCGATCTGTTATTGCTTGTGATCGCTTTTTGGTGCGTTAATGAACCACGTCGCATCGGTATGCTTACAGCGTTCGTGTTTGGCCTGCTGATGGATGTTCACGACGCGGGGTTACTGGGGGCGCAAGCGCTGACGTACACGCTGGTCGCATACGGCGCGGTCACCTTGACGCGCCGCTTGCTGCGCTTTGATGTTGTCGTCCAGGCCATTCACATGTTGCCCGTGTTCATTGGCGCGCAAATAGTATCTCACTTGGTTCATGCCTGGCTGGTTAGCGAATGGGCGGGTTGGCAGTGGCTCTGGTCCGCTTTGTTTACGGTGGCGCTTTGGCCGCTTGCCGATGTCTTGTTGCACATGCCGCAGCGACGTCTGGATGAAGCGAATCCGGGCTCGGTCTGATGCGGCCGATGGTTAAATCAACTTATGTTTGAGTTTAAGAAAACATCCCATCTTCAGAAACGGCGGGTTGTTTTGCGTGTTTGGATTGTCGGCGTCTTTGCACTGCTGTGTTTTGGGATACTGATTGGACGCCTTTGGTATCTGCAGGTTGTCCGCTACGAAGGTCTTGCCGAGCGCGCCGATCAGAACCGCATTGCCATTGTGCCGATTCCCCCTCGGCGCGGTATTGTCGTCGACCGCAATGGAGTGGTTTTGGCCAGAAACTATCGTGATTACACTCTCGAGGTAGTCCCAGCCCGCGTTGAAAGTATGCCGAAGATGCTGGATGCGCTGGGGCAACTGGTCTATTTAAGCGCCTCGGATCGAAAGCAGTTCAAGTTAAATTTAAACCGGACGGGGCGCTATTCGCATGTGTTGTTGCGTAATAATTTAAATGACACCGAGGCGTTCTGGTTTGCGGCGCATTCGTATAAATTTCCGGGTGTCGAACTGCGCGCGCGCTGGGTGCGCGAGTACCCGCAGGGGGAATCGGCCGCCCATGTGCTTGGATACGTGGGCCGTTTGTCGGAAGCGGATATGACCCGGCTCGACGAGCAGGGCCAGGCCGGCAATTACCGCGGCACTGACATAATCGGCAA
>JBDTGB010000300.1:0-2175 GCA_039937635.1 Burkholderiaceae bacterium
GCTGGCGCCTGGCGAAACTGATGTTTGATAACGCCAAGCTCAGGCTTACCTTGCCGGAGGCTTATGACGTTCACCGCAAAATCATTGAATGGAATACGCGTTTCAGTGAAAACAAGGTGCCTGATCAAACGCTGGGGCTGGATCCCGTGACCCTCAAATTGATGCGCTGGGTCATGGCCAGTTGGCAGCGTGTCGATTTCTTTAACACGTATCTGGCAGGACATCTGGTTCCGCGAGTCGAAATGGATTTGCTGCCCGGCCTGTTCTGTGCGGCCCACTTTGCCATTCTGGCTGACAAGCCACCCAAAACTGTTGACGATTACGTTGCGGCGGGCCGCGCGGTTCAGCGCTTCTGGCTTACGGCGACGGGCCTTGGGTTACAATTACAACCAGAGCTGACCCCTTTGATTTTTACGCGCTATGTACGTGAGCGCAGGCCATTCAGCCGCTTGCCCGGCGCTATGGATACCGCGATCAGGCTGGGTAATCGCCTCTCAAGTTTGCTGCCGCGCGATGCGGTAGAACAGTCGGTTTTTCTCGGACGCATCGGCAGTGGCGACGTTGCGACCAGCCGATCCCTGCGATTGCCCGTTGAGAAATTAATGAGCGTGGAATAAAGAAAAATTGCAACTCCAATTTACTGGAAATCCGGGTATTTGAAGGTAATGGATTCCAACGCGCCTACAGTTGTTCTTCCATTGCTTTCTTTCCCGGAAAAAGAGGAAGGCCCAAGGTATAGGGGTATCGGGCGGTTTCATAATGAAAGGTATTTCAAATATTGTGCCGCAGCGCGTCCACGATCAGCAGGCGTGACGCGCGGCGGGCTGGAAGCATGGCAGCTATAACGGCCGCCAGCATACCGGTAGCAGCCGCTATCGCAAGCGTCCATGGCACCAGGCGAATCGTTGCGGTGTAGCCAATGTTCGACCCGGGTGGCGGCGGCATGGCTATTCCGATAGCGGAGATCACGCTCGCAAGCACAACCCCCACGATCACGCCGAGCAGACTGCCGAGCAAACCCATCAGCGCGTTTTCGAGCAGTACGAGCTTGAAAAGCTGGCGTTGACGCAGGCCCAGGGCGAGCAAGGTTCCGAACTCGCCAGTGCGTTCGTAAATCACCATGTTGATGGTGCTTGCTACGCTCAAGACCAGCATGATCAGTATGATGCCCTGCAACGCGCCGAACTGACGCCGGTACAATGCCTCCGTCTTTTGATAAAAATCCGCCAATTCCTGCCAAGGTTTCACTTCATAGCCGAGCGGTTCCAGCCGCGCTCTGATAATCTCTGTCACGGCGTCCGTCGCGCCGGTGTCATCCAGCAACACAACAACGCTGTGAGCCGATGGAGTAAATAGCAAATCCTGGGCGGCTGACAGGGGAATGCGTACGGCCCGATCATCGTATTCCTTGGAGAAAGTGCGGAATACGCCGACGACTTCATACTCAAGCGTGTTCAGCGCGCCTTCCGGCGTATTGACCATCAAGGTCATGAAACTGCCAGGGCGCAGATGCAGTGCGGAGGCGACACCCTCGCCGATGACCGCGCCGTATGCGTCCGAGTCCTGCAATCGGCGGCCATCAACGATGGTTGTCGCCGTTCCCAGTTGTGCTTCCTTGTCCGGCTCGATGCCTTCGCCGATAATGGGTAGATCGGCGCGGCTGTTGTTGGCCAGACCGGAAAAATTCACGCGGGTCATTACGGCCTGTACATGCGGGATGGATTGTATCGAGTCCACCACGACCTTTGGTTGCGTGATCATATAACGTGCTGGTTCGCGCCGTCCAAATTCGATATAGCCGTGCCGGAAAATTTGCATGTGGCCTATACGCGAGTGAATTGTCGTCTCGCGCAATTGCACAAATACATCCTCGACAAAGCCGCCACTGATGATAATGGCAACCACGCCAGTGACGATTGCGGCCAGTGTCAGCGTCGTGCGTAAACCGTTGCGGAAAATATTGCGAAAGGCGAGCCTGAACATGTGGCTTCCAAAGTTCTAAATGTTATGACGCAACGCATCAATGATTGGCAGGCGCGATGCCTTCCATGCGGGATATAAACCCGCAAGCACAGTGGTCATAAATGCGATTAGAAACGCATTCATCAACACGCCCGATGTAATCCGGATTTGTCCGGTATAACCTTCTTCCATGCCAGGGGGCGGCGGCATGGG
>JBDTGB010000301.1:0-3622 GCA_039937635.1 Burkholderiaceae bacterium
GCCTGCCTGATCAATAGCGCTTGTCAAGGGGGCTAATTCGGCCTTGATCTGCGCCGCCACAGCGTCAAGTAAAGGGGAGGGGGTGTCAAGCTGGCTCATGGCGGTGGTTCCTTGCAAAGCAAAATCAATGGGCCGCACTTTTTCCGCGGCGCCCTGTTGAGTCAGGGAACCGTTGCCAAGCCGGCGACTGCGTGTGACGGCGGATAGGCTTCAGGCGAACGCCAGAAGCTCCGGGTTAATAGGGGTTTGAGCTAAATTGTTGCTGTAATTGCAAAGCGACGCCAGGCTGACTCCGAGCACCACGTCAAGGACACTTGTCTGCGTGTAGCCCGCCGCCAGAAAGTCGGCAAGCTCGGCATCGGCAACGCGCCCCTTATGATCAATGACGGCCAGTGTGAACTGAGCCAATGCGTTTAGTTTGGGATCGCTCAGCGCTTTTGTGTTGCGCAAGGCGTCGATCAGGTCTTCAGGCATACCAATTTTTTTCCGGGCGATCTTTGTGTGTCCCGCGCGGCAGAAGCCGCAGCCGTTATGAGTGGCCGCCGTAATTTGAATGACTTCGCGTTCCGCCGCTGACAGGCTGTTGCGCGCATTGATGCCGCTGACCACCTGATAGGTCTCCAGCGCCGTTGGGGCATTGGCCAGCACGCCTAGCAAGTTGGGTAGAAAGCCATTGCTGTTTTGCGCGGCACGCAGCCGTTCTTTAGATTCGGCCGGTGCGGATTCGACAGTTTGTATAGCAAGGCGACTCATGAGCGAACTCTTCTATTCGGGTTTATATTGTCGCTTATTCTAAAAGCTATTTAACTGACGGAAAACGAATAGTTAGGTATTTGGTTATAACCGAATCACTGATACACAACTGCGAGACATCATGAAACATGAAAACACTCCTGAAGACACAGGCGCCTATGTTCTTGGGCACATCAGGGTCAAAGATAAAGAGAAATGGGCGGAATACTGCCGCAAGGTTCCCGCGACCGTTGCCCCCTGGGGTGGAACCGTGGTCATGCGCGGCACACTTACGGCCGTGTTGACCGGTGAGCATGAATACACCGACACGGTTCTTATTCGTTTCCCCGATGCGGGCTCGATTACAAGCTGGCATCACTCGCCGGCCTACCAGGCGCTTATCCAGGTTCGCGAACAGGCGGCCGACGTGGTCATCCTTAGCTATAAAGGCTAGCTGTCGATGGGATCAAACGCCAGGGCCGGCTCTGACGTCAAGGACTCAAGTTTTTCCTGGAGCTCCAGCCATTGGTCCTCAAGCTCGCCAAGCTTCTTGTTTAGTTCGCCATGTTCATTTAGTACGGTCAGACGTTTTTCGCGGCGCTCATCAGAGTAAAAGTCCGAATCAGCAATGAGCGCATCAAGGGTGTGGAGGCGGGCGCGGAAATGTTCCATGTCCGCCTCGATCCTTTTTACCTTGCTCGTCAGAGGCTTGCGCGTGGCGGCCGCGCGTTGACGCTCCTGGGCTTGCAGGCGGCGTTGGGCCTTGCGGTCGGCAGGACTGCTTTCCACGTCGCCGGCTCGGTCTTCGTTGCGCGCTTGCGCGCGGATGCCGGCATTGCGGGCCGTCAGCCAGTTGCGATAGTCTTCCAGGTCGCCGTCGAATTCATGAACTTTGCCATCGGCCACGATCCAGAAATCGTCGACAGTCGTGCGCAGTAAATGGCGGTCGTGCGAGACGAGCAGAACGCTGCCTGCGAATTCGGCCAGGGCAGTGGCCAGCGCTTCGCGCGTGTCGACGTCAAGGTGGTTGCTGGGTTCATCCAGCAATAGCAGGTTGGGTTTTTGCCAGACGATCAGCGACAGCGCCAGGCGCGCTTTTTCGCCGCCAGACATCGGAGCGATTCTGCTTGTGACCGCGTCGCCGCTAAAGCCGAACCCGCCCAGATAGTTACGCAACTCTTGTTCGCGGGTCTTTGGCGCAAGGCGCATCAAGTGTTGCAGCGGCGTGCTTTCAAGGTCCAGTATATCGAGCTGGTGCTGTGCAAAGTAGCCAATTTCCAGGCCCTTTGAGCCACGCCGATCGCCTTGCAGCGGCGCCAGTTCGTTGGCCAGCGTCTTGATCAGCGTGCTTTTTCCCGCGCCGTTCACGCCCAGAACGCCGATGCGGCTGCCCGCGCGCACGGTCAACTGGACGTCGCGCAAAATAGTTTTGACACGGCCATCGGCCAGGCGATAGCCAGTGGACACTTTATCCAGAGCCAACAAGGGGTCGGGCATGCTTTTAGGCGTTGGAATTCGGATGTCGATTCCCGCTTCAGCGTGCAAGGGGGCCATGACCTGCATTCGCGCCAGCGCCTTGACCCGGCTTTGGGCCTGTTTTGCCTTGGTTGCCTTGGCCTTGAAGCGATCGATAAAGCTTTGAAGGCGGGCGGCTTCACGGGTTTGCCGATCCCATGCCTGATTGTTCTGACGCAAGTGTTCGGCCCGCTGCGTTTGGAAATCCTGGTAGCCGCCCCGGTAGCGCACCAGCTTGGCGTGGTCGAAGTGAAGAATCGATTTTGCCACGCCATCCAGAAATTCCGTGTCGTGGGAAATCAGCAAAACGGTGCCCTGATACGATCCCAGCCAGCGTTCAAGCCAGATCATGGCATCCAGGTCAAGGTGGTTGGTGGGCTCGTCCAGCAATAGAAGCTCGGAAGGCGCCATCAGTGCGCGGGCCAGCGCCAGGCGCATTTGCCATCCGCCCGAAAAACTCTTGACCGAATCAAGCCATTGTTCGGGCGTGAAGCCAAGGCCCGCCAGTAGCTGTTCGGCGCGCGATGGCGCGCTCCACGCGCCGGCTTCAATCAGGGCAGATTCCAGCTCGGCGATACGGTTGCCTTTGCTGTCAGGCGTGGCCGCGCGCTCGGCTTGCAGCGCGCGTAAATGCGTGTCGCCGTCGATGACGAATTCGCGCGCCGGTTGGTCGTTGCCGCTGATTTCCTGCGTGACGCTGGCTATGCGCCAGTGGGCCGGAATGGACAGCGATCCCGCATCCGCTTCGAGCTTGCCCTGCAAAAGCGCGAACAGCGTCGATTTGCCCGCGCCATTCTTGCCGACGATGCCGACGCGCTCGCCGGGATTGACTACAAAGTCAGCCTCGTCCAGCAATACCTTGGCGCCTCGGCGCAGAGTCAGACCTATGGCGCGGATCACGATGCCAACTGCTTTCGATTGAGCAACAAAATTTGGTTTTCCGTATTTTCAGTGCTTAGCCATACAGGATCCAGATCGGGGAACGCGGCGATGAAATTTTCATATTCGTGACCGATTTCCAAAATCAGAATGCCGTCTTGCGCCATGAAGTCAGGCGCGCCCTGTATGATTCGGCGGATCAGGTCCATGCCATCTTCGCCGCCCGCCAGCGCCATAGTGGGTTCGTGTTTGTATTCAGCCGGCAGGGCTTCCATGGATCGGTCGTTGACATACGGTGGGTTGCAAACGATCACATCGTATGCACGCGCCGACAAACCGTCGAACAGGTCGCTGCGGCATGTGACAACGCGATCGCCCAGTCCAAAATTTTCGATATTAAGATTGGCTACCTCGAGCGCGTGTTCAGATAAATCGCTCGCGTCGACGCGAGCGTTATCGAACGCCAGCGCTGCTAGTATCGCCAGACAGCCCGATC
>JBDTGB010000302.1:0-8517 GCA_039937635.1 Burkholderiaceae bacterium
CGGTCATCAATTTCTTTTTGTCTGATGGCGGCGTGCAACAAGCGCAAGGTGCTTAAACGGGCGGCTTCCTTGGCGCGCATGGCTGCCTTGATCGCGTCGGCCAATTGGGGTTTAAGCATAGAGCTCATAATTTAATCCTAAAAGTTGAGCGTCGGTTGCGGCGCCAGGGGCAATGTGAATAGTCGCCTTTTATTTTAACGCAGTGCGTCGTGATGGCTTCGGGCGCGCGTTGCCGCAAATTAGCGATTACTGTTTCTAATGAAAATCGCGGCTATGAGTGGATAGCTCGCCTAAAAAACCGCTTAGGTCGACCAGCCGGCTGGCTATCAGATGGCAAACTTCTTGTTGCCGTTGCCAGACACCATAGACACCAAGTAGCCGGGCTTGCAGGAATTCGCGGCGTTGGCGTTGGGCTAATTCAGGACGGATGATCACATTGACCGTACCCGTTTCGTCTTCAAGGCTGACAAAAATTGTTCCTTTTGCAGTTTGTGGCCGTTGACGCATGGTGACGATGCCGCAAGCCCGGGCCAGGCGCCGGTCGGGATAGCCGCGAATCAAGATGGCCGCGCTGGCAAAGCGTTTCGATTGCAGCAACGGGCGCAGCAGAGCCACGGGATGGCGTCTTAGCGTCAGACCGATCGATTGATAATCGGCGACGATATTCTGACCTTCGGACAGCAAAGGCAGATCGGGTGGCATCGCCTCAGTGATTGGAGCCTTGCACAACAAGCCTTTAAGAGGAGGGATTGCGGTTTGCCAGCGGGCCATGCGGCGATGTCCCGCCAGCGGCAGCAGGGCGTTGGCAGCCGCCAACGCGTTCATTTCTTGCCGATCAAGACCGGCTCGCAGAGCCAGATCGTGGGCGTTGCTGAATTTTTGTTTGGCGCGTGCCGCTTCAATTTTCAGACCGGCTTCGGGCGACAAGCCTTTGATTGAATTAAACCCGAGCCTTACGGCGAGCCGCGCGGCGGAGCCGCGTTCACATGCGGCTTCCCATTGGCTGCTGGCGATGTCAACGGGTAAGACCATGACGCCATGGCGTTGCGCATCCTGCACAAGCTGGCTGGGAGCATAAAAACCCATGGGTTGGGAATTAAGCAAGGCGGTTAGAAAGGCTTCCGGTTCGTGACACTTAAGCCAGGCGCTGCAGTAGGCCAGCTTGGCGAAGCTTGCCGCGTGACTTTCGGGAAAACCGTATTCGCCGAATCCTTCAATTTGTTTAAAGATGGCTTCAGCAAAGGCGCTGGGGTAGCCGTGGGACAACATGCCGCTTATAAGTCGATCGCGAAATTGTTCGACCCCTCCTTTGCGACGCCAGGCGGCCATCGAGCGCCGTAGCTGATCGGCTTCGCCTCCGCTGAAACCAGCCGCCACCATGGCGATTTGCATGACTTGCTCCTGAAAAATGGGGATGCCCAGTGTGCGAGTCAATATCTTTTCAATTTGCGCAGTGTGATACGTGACGGGTTCAAGTCCCCGGCGGCGGCGTAAATAAGGATGAATCATTCCTCCCTGGATGGGACCCGGTCGAACGATGGCCACCTGAATGACCAGGTCGTAGAATTCTCGTGGCCTCAGGCGTGGCAACATGCTCATTTGAGCGCGCGATTCGACTTGAAAAACGCCCACGGTGTCGGCGCGGCACAGCATGTCGAAGGTGGGCGTGTCCTGCCTGGGTATGTCTTGCAGTCTGAAGGGTTGACCGCGACGTTGCCCGACCAGTAGCAGAGCTCGTTTTAAAGCAGAGAGCATACCCAGGGCCAGTATGTCGATTTTTAAAAAACCCATGGCGTCGAGGTCGTCTTTGTCCCATTGCACAATGCTGCGTTCCGGCATGGCCGCGTTTTCGATCGGCACAAGCCGGCAAAGCTTCCCGCGCGAGATCACGAAGCCGCCGGGGTGTTGCGACAGGTGGCGCGGAAAGCCCATAAGCGTTTGCGCCAGGCCCGCCCATAAGCGGGCAATGTGGGAATCGGCGTTCAGCCCTTGCTCCGCTATTTTTTCGAGCAATGCCTGTTTGCCGTCCCAATATCGAAACGATCCGGTTACCCGCGAGATAAGATCCAGATCCAGTCCCAGTGCTTTGCCGATGTCGCGCAGTACGCTGCGGGTTCGATAGGTCGTGGCCACAGCCGTTAAGGCGGCGCGCCGGCGGCCGTATTTTTGGTAGATATACTGGATGACTTCTTCGCGTCGCTGGTGCTCGAAGTCGACATCGATGTCGGGGGGTTCGTTGCGTTCGACGCTGATGAAGCGTTCAAACAGAGAGTTGCCGCTTTCGGGGTCGACTTCGGTAATGCCCAGACAATAACAAATGGCGGAGTTGGCGGCTGAACCTCGGCCCTGGCACAGGATTTCGCGCTGTCGCGCGAATAATACGATGTCGTAAACAGTCAGGAAGTAGGGTTCGTAATGCAGTTCCGAAATAATGGCTAGTTCTTTTTCGAGCTGGTCTTTGACTTTTTGGCTGACCCCTTGCGGGTAGCGCTTGTGGGCTCCCGCATAGGTTTCCTGGCGCAGGTAGCCTTGCAGTGTCATGCCGCCGGGTACGATTTCGGTCGGGTATTCGTACTTGATTTCATCTAGGGAAAATGTGCATAAATCGCTTAAACATCGCGTTTCCGCCAGGGCGCCGGCGGGATAAATTTGCGCCAGACGCAGGCGGCTGCGCAGGTAATGTTCGGCGTTGGATTCAAGCGCATAGCCGCAATCGCGCACCGTCTGATGCAGACGTATGGCGGCCAGGGTGTCATGCAGTGGCTGGCGCGACCGGCGGTGCATTTCAACCTGGCCAGTGGCGAGCAGCTTGATGGGGTACCGTTTGCTTGCCTGCGTCAGGACGGCCAGATGCTGTGCGTCGCCATAGCGGTGATGCAAGCTTAATCCAAGCCAGAGGCGTTCGGGGAAGATAGGCAACAGCGCTTCAATGCGCAGGCACAGGGCTTGAAGATCAATGCCGTATTCAGGTTTGAAAATAATAAGGCAGTCGGGCAAGCCTTGCAGGTGACGCAAGGCTTGCCCGGGATCGAGCAGGTCATTCAGATTCAAGTCGTAATGGCCTTTTTTGCCGCGCATGCGAGCTAGTGTGATCAGTTCCGACAAGTTGCCGTAGCCGTTGCGGTTGCGGGCCAAAGCGATGATCCGCGTGGGGGCGTTGCGGGCCTGGATGGAGCCTAGATTGAACCGGCTGCCGATAATTAATTTTATGGCGAGTTGCTTGGCGGTGGTGTGGGCGCGCACCACGCCCGCCAGCGAACATTCATCGGCCAGGGCCAGCGCTCTGTAGCCAAGTTCAGCGGCGCGTTGCACCAGTTCCTCGGGATGCGATGCACCTTTTAGAAAAGAGAAATTGGAAAGGCAATCCAATTCAGCGTAGTCGGCCAGGCTGGAGTTTTCCATATGAAGTCTTCAACCGAATAAGCCGTGCAAAAACCAGTGTGCTTGCAATGATTCGCGTTGCCGGTATATCCAGTAGCGCGCGTTGTGCCGGTCCTGGGCTATGAAGTAATCGCGTAATTCGTGGCCGGATTCGGTCCACCAGCCGCTTTCCACACGCTCTGGGCCTTGAATCAGATGCAGGGCGACGCCGTTGTAAACAGGGTGGTCGTTATGGGTGGCCAGTGTGAGGGGAACCGGCAAAAGCCAGAAAGGGCGGGAACAGGCGGGCATTTGCGGTGGAGCGCTGGAGGCCGATGGCAAGTCTGCTTTTAGCGGTCCCCACCTGTTGGCGCATTCGGGCCGGTAGTCGGCTTGAGGCTGGGCGTACAAGACCCGCGTGGGGCCCAATCGCGCGCGTAATAAATCAAGCACATGGCGTTCCTTGGTCAGCCACTGTGAAGGGTCGGGAAACAGACTTTGGCTTGCCGCAGGCCTCGGGGTCGTGTCGGCGATTGAAAGCTCGATCGCGATGACAGGAGCGTTTAGTGTGGTTCGGCGCAATTGTTCAGCTAATATGCGTGCAAAATCGCCTGGCAGCCATGATGGCTGTGAGAACCTCAAGACGATGCATGAAGGAGGCCGCGCGTGGCGTCCTTTTTCATGATGCAGGTTAAAGAAAAGAGTGTCGACGGCAACACATCTGGCTTGCAGCCAGCCGCACAGTTGTTCGATAAGGCGTTTTGCCGCGAACTCAACGGCTTGCGCATGTTCAAGTCGTTCAACCAGGTCGATGCGTTGTGAAAAGAAATCGGGCGCTTCGAACCAGGCGAAGTAGTTGTCAATGCCGCCGTACGCGGCATCCAGGGCTTGCACCAGCAAGGGGCTGCTGCGTTGTTGCAAACCGGCCCGGGGCAAATTGTTTAACTGCTTTAGTGTGTGGCAACCAATGGCTTGCAGCCAGTCAACGTGGGCGCAAGCGGCAGGCAGCATCGTGATTGGCAGCGGATCTAGCCTGCGCCGAAGCGACTTGATTTGTAGCGCCCGGCGTTGGCGGGATTGAATCTGGCGAGCCATGATCCACGCTCCTTGAGCTGTGGGCGCCATGCCCAGGCGGGCATTAAGCCCCAGGCTTTTTGTTGTGACGAGCAGTTGCCGCCATAAACAGCGAGGGCCTTTAAATAGAAGCAGGCTGGCGCCGACTTCAAGCACCAGGGCGTGATCGCCAAAAAGGGCAAGATTGGGTGTGTATCGCAATAGCCCGAGAGCGACTTGTTGCAGATAGTGTTGTTCGGCGGCACGGGAATAGTCGCCAAATAAAATGTCGGGGGCGATTCCCCTGGCCGTGCCGCGCCACATGCCCGTTTTTACCCCCAATGCCTGGGCGGCTGGCGTACAGGCGTTGACCTGTTCTTTGCGCAGCACTGCGGCAACGGGCGTTCTAGTTGGCCAATGGGGAAAAAGCGCGTCCAGGCTGTGTGTGGGCAGATAAAGACCGATCCAGAGGGGCATAAGCGGTTTGCGCGATTTGAGGGCGCGAGGGATAAAGAGTAATGAACACGGGGGTGTCGCAACTGGCCCCCTGGCGTTTGGCAACGATGATTTTCAGGCCCAGTGGGGCTGGTTTCAGGTTCAGGCGCAGAGGAGCCGGACTGGTTTGGTTGGCGGCGGCCTGTGGTCGCAGCAAAACGACCAGGGTGTCGCTTTGTCGGGCAGCCAGGTGCAGACGGCGCAAGGCAGCGGGGCGTATGCTGGGAGCCCAGCATAATAGAGCGGCGCAGACATTGTTTTTAAGGATTTGTTCGCTGGCCCACAGGCTGTCGTTTTCTGTTTGCGTGTTAATCCAGAGCAGACGATGTTGGTCAAGCCGCCAGTTGAGCCAGCAGTGAAAGTAAGGTATGCAGGGGGGATGAACCAACGCAATGCCGCGTTCCAGAGACAACTGGGCCAGAGCGGGGCATAAAAAATGGATTTCGCCAATGCCTGGCTGGTTTAAAGAAAGCTCGATCAGTGTGCCCAGCGGCCAGCCTTGATTGGGTAGTTCCCGGTTCAGGCAATCGAATCCGGTCGAGACGGTGTTGTGGGGCGCTTGCGCAAGCTGGGATCCGCGCCAAAGGGCGGGGTGGATGCGCTCGGGGTGGCGCAGAGCGGGGGATTGAGCGGACTGAATCATGGTTGGAAGGCGCTTGCCACATTTATTTATACTGTATTAATATACAGTTATTATAAGGGCTTGGGTTTATGGCGTACAATTTTTTTAGATTTGGTTTGTTGCCTATGCCCATTATTTCAAAGTCCGACTCATCGCTTTCTTCGCTTACCTTTACGCCAGTGCAAGGCAAGCCTGAACAGCTTTTTGTGCTATTGCATGGCGAGTCGGCCGCCCCTGATCAATTGCTTCCTTTGGCGCGGGTAATCCGGCGGGCCTTTCCGCAAGCCTTGCTTGTGTTGCCGTATGGGCCGACCCGAACGCTATCCGCCCTGGTGGCGCGAGTACGGCGAATTCAGGTTCGGAATGACTTGTCGGGCCAGCGAACCGCTTTGGCCGGGTTTTCGCAGGGGGCCACGATGGCGCTTGAAGCCAGCATGGATCAGCCCGATCTGGCCGGCCGTGTTTTGGCATTTTCAGGAAGCTATAAGCGTCCTCTGACGGTTGCGCCGCTTGCCTCGACTCTGCATTTTCTGCATGGCGCAAATGATGCGCAGGTTTCTGTCGAGCATGTGCAAAGCATTTATGCTCGTTTAGCCGAACTGGAGGGCGACGCCACCCTGGACGTTGCTTCAGGGATTGGTCATGAATTGCACGGCTCTTTGATTAATCGGGCTATTTACCGATTGCAAACCTGCATCCCCTTGCGTAGTTGGGAGGCGGCGCTATCAAAAACGCTGCATTGACCCAGCGCCGTGCGCCACGATTTTAATCAATCCGCATCACAGCCATTCAAACCTGGCTTGCTTGGTTCCGCTTGCTCCAATGGCGACTTTTTGCGAGAGTGTTTTGTTGTTGTAGGTCGCAAAAATCTGGTACTTGCCGGGTGACAATCTAGCCAGGAAATAAGGACCGTTTGACTCGACATTTAAAACGTCGTTGTTCTGGCTGTCGCGTATGACCACACGCACGTCGGCCACATAGGCCGCCACATCGCCGTCCCGGCTTGCGAATGTCAGGGCCAAGGGAAATTGCGGCATGGCGGCTTTAAACGCTGTTGATTCGTCCAGGCCAATGCCGCCGCTAACGTATTCGATGCCGCCTTGTTGTTGCACAGGCGGCAACTGGGCCTGAGCTGGTGCGCCTGTGGCCGCGCCTATTAGCAGCGCCGCGCCAAGCGCGGTATTTGAGGCGATCTTCGCCATGACCGATCTTGCAGTTTTCGCGTGCATTGAATTCTCCGGGGGATGAATCAACCATCTTTCATTTTATACATTCCAGGCCCGGTGGGTAAAGCACTGGAAGCGGGACTGGCGGGTTGCGAGATTCTTCGCTCGCGTAGAGCTATTTTTCGATCAAAAAAGGCCAATCGTGGCGTTCAGTGATATCCCCGGCGAAGTCATAGCTTGTTTCACTGAATATGGCGCGCCCACTGGCATGCACGGCCACGATGGTCGAGCAGCGGGTGCCGTAATCGAGGCTGATGACAAAGGGGCTGCTTAGCAAACGTTCCCGGGCTAGCGGTATGCCTGTGCTGGGCAAAACAGTATCCTCCGCCTGTGTGCTGTCTTTAAGCATTTCGAAAACAGGCGTCAGCGTATCGTTTAACCGCTCCAAAGAAAACAGATCCAGGGCAAGGCGCAGGCGTTCGGCTTTGGGCCACGGCGTATCAAGCAAATGATTCGATAGCACATGCCGTTCACCCGAACGCAAGGTTTGCGGCTTGGTTTGCGGCGTTCGATTGCCGATGTAGCACGCGCCGCTCAGGTCGCCCACAACCAGGTTAAAGCCGTTATAGGCGTCTTTGGAACCTTGTACGCTTTGCGCGTAGCTTGCGGTTGGCTGGCGTCCGGTCAGAAAGTGGCTAACCAGCGCGCCGCGTGAGGGGGCCTGGGCTATGTTGCGCCCCGGGTCGCGGTAGTTGGTAAGAAAAGCGTAGCGACCCTGTCGCGTTACGCCCAGCCATGTGCCGTGGGCCTGGCAATCAACACCGGCAATCACATCAGGGTGGTCGGGCCAGGGAGCAGCCGGCAAACTGGCACGATTGTGGAATTCATCGCGGTTGGCGGCGATGAATAAAGGCCAATCATCGTGTGCATTGATAGCCAGGTAGACGATGCACATAGAAGATTAAAGGGCCTTGTGCGTATCTACATCATCGCTACGTTGGTTTCGCTTTCAACCAGATGGCGAATTCGCATTGCGTCGCCAATACGAGAGTAGCGACCGCTGGAGTTAAGCAAAATGATGGCTAGTTCGCGCTCGCCGATGCGTGTCAGCATGACCAGGCACTCGCCCGCCTCGTTGATGAAGCCGGTTTTCGAAATCTGGATATTCCAGTCGGCTTTTCGAACCAGGCCGTTGGAATTGTTGTACATCAGCCGACGGCCTTTTCCAATGGTGATTTCGTATTTGTCGTCGGTGGTGTATTGATGGATCACAGGATGTTTGTAGGCGGCGGTCAGTAATTTTACGAGATCGCGAGGCGAAGAAACATTGCTGCTTGAAAGGCCTGTGGGTTCGATAAAATGGGTTTTGCGCATGCCCAGAGCGCGCGCCTTGTCGTTCATGGCGCGCACGAAGGCAGGTATGCCGCCTGGGTAATAGCGGGCCAGTGCGTGCGCGGCCCGATTCTCCGACGACATGAGGGCCAAATGCAGCATATCGGCGCGGCTTAACTGGGCGCCCACCGTCAATCGAGAGCGGGAGTGACGCAAATGATCGACGTCGTCCTCGGTGATTTCCATGGTCTGATTCATGGGTTGATGGGCTTCCGCTACCACGATGGCGGTCATCAGTTTGGAGATCGACGCAATGGGGCGGACCTCGTCGCTATTTTTATCGTATAAAACGGCAGAGCTATTCAGGTCCTGTACGAAGGCGACTTCGGATTGAAGATTCGCATGATTTGTCAAGGGGGCTTTCGAGCGTGCGGTTTATTTGCGGGACGCAGGCGATTCATAAGGAATTGGAGCGCAAGATCAGCGAGT
>JBDTGB010000303.1:0-2594 GCA_039937635.1 Burkholderiaceae bacterium
CGCCCGGCAAGTTCGTGCCCCTGGCTGAAACCCTGCGTGGTTTCAAAATGATTGTCGACGGCGAATGCGATGCCTTGCCCGAACAGGCTTTTTACATGGTGGGTTCGATCGACGAAGCCTTCGAAAAAGCCAAGAAACTCTAATAGGGACTACACATGGCCAACTTGCATGTTGACGTGGTCAGCGCCGAAGAATCAATTTTTTCCGGCGAGGCGAAATTCGTGGTTCTTCCTGGCGAGTCGGGCGAACTTGGCATTTTGCCGGGCCACACGCCACTGATTTCACGCATTCGCCCCGGGACCGTGAAAATTGTATTGGCGGACGGCAGCGGGGAAGAGAATATCTTCGTCGCAGGCGGCATTCTCGAAGTGCAGCCGGGCACGGTAACAGTGCTTTCCGATACAGCCATTCGCGCTGCCGATCTTGACGAGGCCAAGGCGCTAGAGGCGCGGAAACGTGCTGAAGAAGCTTTGCGTAATGCCAAGGACAAGGAAGATATTGCCGTTGTCCAGGCGGAATTGGCCATGCTGGCGGCCCAGGCGGCGGCGGCGCGCAAACTGAATCAATTGCGGCGTCATTGAAGCCGGGCGTTTGGTTTTTGTGGGAAAGCGGCCTGATCACTTCAGGCCGCTTTTTTTAGGACTTTGCGCAAGCGCTTTTTGTACGTATTGTCCGACTTGCTAGTTTTCCGTATTGCAGCATCGCCTCCCGATCACTATTCTCACTTCACGTAGGTGCGGAAACGCAAAATTAAAACATCAAGGGGAAAAACAATGAGGGAACGGCTGGATTGCGCTGTGCTGCGCACGGTATGCACGCAGGACTGGGTTGGCGATTGGCTGAATGGCCACATCGATGGCCGCTTGAATGTGCAAACGTTGACATCGGATATTACCCTCGCAACATCAGATTCCTGCCGCTTGCTGGCTGATTCGGCCATGCAGTTGCGCCGTTACGATGTTTGTCTTTTGCCTGTATCGGAACAGAACCTGGCCTGGGCGCGCACTACGTTGCTTGCCGCTCAGGGCCGGCTGCAGACGCCAGTGCTGGCCCTGGTGCGGGATTTAAAGGCGGCTGCCGTAAACGACTTGTACGAACTTGGTTTGACCGATTTCGTGCGCGATCCGGTTTGTTCTCAGGAACTGCGCGTGCGGGTCGAACAACTGCTTGATGCGCGCCGCTATCGGCGGCGTAATTTGGCCGCCGACGTGGTTTGCGAGGGTGCGCGGCACGATTACGCCGCTGGCGCGCCAGCCACTGGCGCAATGAATGAGAAGGCGCTGTCCGATCATATTCTCGACCGGTCGGGGCTTGAACTGGAAGCCTTTGCGGCGGCCTCGGCGTCGCGTTGCTCCACATCCCGGGAATCTTTTCGCGCCGCGAAAAATAAAGTGATTGAACAGTTTGAACGCGCCTATATAGCGGCGGCGCTGGGGCGTCATTCCGGTAATATTGCGATGGCGGCGCGGGCTGCGCAAAAGCACAGGCGCGCCTTTTGGGCTTTAATGCGCAAGCATCAGATCGATGCGGCGCCTTATCGGGGCGAACCGACCCAAATTAGAACTCGGGACGGGTAAAATTGGCTCAGCCTTCAAACAGGGATCCTCGTGTCTTCATCCGTTTTAAAAAATGATGTTTTACTTCGCGCCTTCATGCGCGAGCCGGTGCCTTATACCCCTGTGTGGCTGATGCGCCAGGCGGGGCGCTACTTGCCCGAATATAACCAGACGCGAGCGCGGGCGGGTTCGTTTCTACGCTTGGCACAAAATCCCGAATTTGCCTGCGAAGTCACGCTCCAGCCTCTGCGGCGTTTTGATCTTGATGCCGCCATTTTATTTTCCGACATCCTGACGGTTCCGCATGCCATGGGCCTTGGGCTTGATTTTTTTGAGGGCGAGGGACCTAAATTCGCGCATCCCGTGCGCACCGAACAAGATGTCGACAAACTTTCGGCGCCCGACATGGCAAAGTTGCAGTATGTTTTCGATGCCGTTTCACTGATCCGCTCCGAGCTCGACGGGGCGGTGCCATTGATCGGGTTTGCGGGTAGTCCATGGACCGTGGGTTGTTATATGGTCGAGGGGCAAGGGTCCACAGATTACCGATTGATTAAAAGCATGTTATATAGTCGGCCCGATTTGCTGCACCGTATCCTCGACATTAATGCGCGGGCCACCTGTCACTATCTGAATGCGCAAATTCATGCCGGCGCTCAGGCGGTCATGATTTTTGACAGCTGGGGCGGCGTCCTTGCCGACGGTCTGTTTCAATCGTTTTCCCTCGCCTATACGCGGCAGGTCATTCAAGGGCTGACCCGCGAACACCAAGGCAGGCTCGTTCCTGTTATTGTGTTTACCAAGGGTGGTGGTCAATGGCTTGAGCAGATTGCTGCCTGTGGCTGCGACGCGGTCGGGCTGGACTGGACAGCCAATTTGGGTCAGGCCCGGACACGCACGGCTGATCGCGTGGCCTTGCAAGGCAATTTGGATCCCATGGCGCTTTTTGGGGGCGAAGCCGCAATTCGGACCGAAACGCGCCGTGTCATTGACGACTTCGGCGTGGTCGGTTCGGGCGGTCATATATTTAACCTGGGC
>JBDTGB010000304.1:0-2669 GCA_039937635.1 Burkholderiaceae bacterium
CGCGAATCGACCACATGGCGTATCTCGGCTTCGAGCCGGCTAACCTGGGCACTGGCTTCGAACAACAGGCCCTGAGCCGTATGCACCGCATCACCCGCGGCGTAGTGCGCCTGACGACGCGACTCGACAGCCGCTTCGCTGGCGCGCAAACCGGCAATGGCTCCTTCCAGCTCTGTTTGGGCTTGCTCGATGGCTGCCAGCCTGGCTTGCTGATCTTCGCGCGCGCCGCTCTCTTTCAGAAACCACAGCGCGCTCTGCTTCTGCTCGCCCTCGTCTTGCAACGCGCGGTAATGGCGGGCCACCCCTGCCTGGGCTTCAAGCTTTTCAAGCTGTCCGGCAAGCTCGCGCAAAATATCCTCAACGCGCGTCAGATTTTCACGGGTATCGCTCAAACGGCTTTCAGTCTCGCGACGCCGCTCTTTATAGCGCGACACGCCCGCCGCTTCTTCAAGGTAAATCCGCAACTCTTCCGGACGCGCCTCGATCAGGCGATTGATCATGCCCTGGCCAATAATGGCGTAGCCGCGCGTGCCCAGCCCGGTGCCTAAAAAAATGTCGTGAATATCACGACGCCGCACCTGCTGACCATTCACAAAATAGCTACTGGCGCCATCGCGCGTAAGCACACGGCGCACGGCGATTTCAGCGTAAGCACTCCATTGCCCCGCAGCGCGACCCTGGGAATTGTCAAACACCAATTCAACCGACGCGCGTCCCGCCGGCTTGCGATTGCCCGAGCCATTGAAAATGACGTCTTGCATAGATTCGCCGCGCAATTCAGAGGCCCTGGTCTCGCCCAGAACCCAGCGCACAGCATCGATAATGTTCGACTTTCCGCAGCCGTTTGGGCCGACCACCCCGACCAATTGGCTGGGCGTGGGAATAACCGTCAGTTCAACAAACGACTTAAAACCGGCAAGTTTTATCTGGGTCAAACGCACAATAAGCGAGCTATATAAAATGAACAAGAATGAGCGAAAAGCGCACCGGCCCACGAACAGCCGCACCGTCGCTACGAAAACGGCCCAGACACCGGGCCGAAGACGACATTGCGCCGCTTTTTCGTATGATAACGCACGCCTGATTCGATCCCTACTAAAAATAGGACTTTAAACATTAATTTCAATGCGAATCAAGCGGTAACGCTATACTCGTTACCTTATTTTGATTAACACTTCCGACTTCCGGCGAGACACCCGATTGAACAAAGGCTTTTTTCTGGTCATGACAGCCCAGGCGCTCTCGTCATTGGCGGATAACGCATTACTCATAGCCGCCATAGCGCTTATAGCGGAACTGCAAGGTCCCGACTGGATGGCCCCCATGATGAAATGGTGGTTCGCGTTGGCCTATGTGGCGCTGGCGGCCTTTGTAGGGGCCTTTGCCGATTCCTTCCCCAAGGGCCGCGTTATGTTCATCACCAACGCCATCAAGCTGCTTGGCTGTCTGATGATGTTCAGCTACGCCAGCTATGGTCTGACTCACTCCGAACAATTGCTGCTGGTCTTTTGCGCCTACACACTGGTCGGCATCGGCGCGGCCGCCTATTCGCCGGCCAAATACGGGATCGTGACTGAAATGCTTCCGCCCGATCTGCTGGTGAAGGGAAATAGCTGGATTGAAGGCCTGACCGTACTGTCCATTATCCTGGGCACGGTGTTGGGCGGCGTACTCATCAGCCCGAAAGTCTCCCTGATACTGCTGGGCCATCCATGGATCAGTCACTTTGTGCACAATGGCGTTGAAGCCGCGATCTTTCTTATTGGGTTTGTTTATTTCCTGGCGGCTGCCTGCAATTTACTGATTCCGCTCACGGGAGTGAGCTATCCAAAGCAGCAGACCAACCCAATTCAGCTTATACGCACGTTCAAGAGCTATGTCCGCATTTTGTGGCACGACAAACTGGGTCAAATTTCTCTTGCCGTCACCACATTGTTTTGGGGCGCGGGCGCCACGCTGCAATTCATCGTAATCGAGTGGGGAGCGCGCCATCTGGGCTACCGCCTTGATCAGGCGTCCATCCTGATGGGCGTGGCGGCGGTGGGCACCGTTATCGGGTCAGTTGCGGCAGGCCGGGTTCCGCTTAAACGCGCCTTGTCTGTTTTGCCAGTCGGAGTCCTTATGGGAATCGCTGTGCTGCTAATGCCGCTAGTCACCGAAACATGGGCGGTTTACAGCCTATTGCTCATTATTGGCGCGTTGTCCGGATTTTTCGTCGTCCCTATGAACGCCCTGTTGCAGCACCGCGGCCACGTTCTTTTATCGGCGGGTCATTCAATCGCCGTGCAAAACTTCAACGAACAATTGAATATTTTGTTGATGCTGGCTGTGTATAGCGCCATGCTTTGGCTAAACCTGCCGATTAATTTTATTATTGCCATCTTCGGCGTGCTGGTCTGCTCGTTAATGCTCGTATTCATGCAATGGAACCGCCTGAACCACAGGAAGAACCCGGGCCTGGAAAATCAGATTGGTCAACATGGCCATGGCCAGGCCTTGCACTGATTCCGTTTCTAAATCATTCGTGCACCTTGTCAGCTTCGCTTGTCCTACGGCTTGTACTGTCTGCGCTTCGCTTTCGCGTTCACGAATGATTTAGAAACGGAATGACATATTGCCCGCCACCTGTAAGAATGCGCCATGCACTAATTCAATCGCCGAGCGCAGCG
>JBDTGB010000305.1:0-1747 GCA_039937635.1 Burkholderiaceae bacterium
AACGGCAGCGACCACAAAAAAGACCAGAACGCGACAATAATAGAAACAAGCGCCATGCCGGCCAGAAAAGGCCAGCCTTCACGCGCAATGACAGGGTGGGGATAAGCGGGTTTATTCATCGTAAGACGAAGAATAACTCATTTGGCCGCGCCTCACGCCAAAAAACGGCTGAGTCTTTAAGCCGACTGACGAACGCGAACGCCGGGAAACAGGCTTCAACTTTCGCGGCATCCCGTTCTATGAATCAACACTATTGCATCAAAAAAAGTGCGGCATGCGCGGCGCCTGGGAGTGGACTGGATTACGTCGGCACGGCCCGATCGGCCTTACTCCGACTCCATCCAGTCCACTCCCCTCGCCGGGTATGAGTTTACGATGGGTTTTTGGCTTGAACTTGCGCGGTGCCTGGAAGGTGGCTTGGATTTCGGTGCTCGCGGCGTAAGTATCTTTGTCTGGAATGTGAGCAGCCGCGTCCACCGTAGCGTCTTCCGATCTACACGAAGGCGCGGGTGGCATCATATGGAGTCGGAGTAAGGTCCCTTTGGACCGTGCCGACGGAATATGATGCCACCCGCGCCGTTACAACAGAAGAACGCGGCATGCGCAGCGCCTGCCTAGTTCTTTGTTTTATCAACCAGCTTGTTGGCCGCAATCCAGGGCATCATGGCCCGTAACTTGCCGCCAACCTGCTCAACCTGCAATTCGGCATTGATACGGCGACGCGACGTCAAACCCGGAGCGCCGGCGGCGTTTTCAAGAATGAAACGCTTGGCATAATCACCCGACTGAATATCGGCCAACACATCGCGCATTGCCTGCTTGCTGGCCGCGCCAATGATCTTGGGACCGCTTTCGTATTCACCGTACTCGGCATTGTTCGAAATAGAATAATTCATGTTGGCGATGCCGCCCTCGTAGATCAAATCAACGATCAGCTTAAGCTCGTGACAACATTCAAAATAGGCCATCTCCGGCGCGTAGCCCGCTTCAACCAAGGTGGCAAAACCAGCCTTGATCAGCTCGACCGTTCCACCGCATAAAACCGCCTGTTCGCCGAACAGATCAGTTTCCGTTTCTTCACGGAAGCTGGTCTCAATAACGCCGGCACGACCGCTACCGATGGCGCAAGCGTAAGACAGTGCGACATCGCGCGCGGCGCCCGACACATCTTGCGCCACGGCCACCAGCGAAGGCGTACCGCCGCCTTGCGCGTATGTGCTGCGCACCGTATGGCCCGGCGCCTTGGGCGCAATCATGATGACGTCGATATCGGGGCGCGCGATAACCTGAGCATAGTGAATGTTAAAGCCGTGGGCAAAAGCCAGCGCGGCGCCGGCTTTGATGTTTTTGGCAACGTGATTGCGATAAACCTCGCCGATATTTTCATCGGGCAGCAGCATCATGACCAAATCGGCTCCCTTCACCGATTGATCCACTTCCATAACTTTCAAACCCGCATTCTCGGCCTTGCTCCATGAAGCGCCGCCTTTACGCAGTCCCACAACAACATTAACGCCCGACTCATGCAAATTCAATGCATGAGCATGGCCTTGCGAGCCATAACCAATGATGGCAACCTTTTTGCCTTTAATTAAAGAAAGATCGCAATCTTTGTCGTAAAAAACTTTCATTTATCGCTCCAGTAAGGCGGGATTTTTAAGTTGAACCCGACGCATAGCGTTCGGTTTTATAAGTACGTGAATTAAAGCTTTAAAACTCGCTCGCCGCGACCAATGCCCGATACGCC
>JBDTGB010000306.1:0-7323 GCA_039937635.1 Burkholderiaceae bacterium
TGGCTTACGTTGTTATGAAACAGCCGGGCTGTTTTCCGCTATTGTTAATAATTTCAATGTTATAAAATATTGAACCATAAGGAATCTTATATGTCGATGGTAACTATGCAACGCTTGGGCCGCATCCTTGTGCCACTAAGCGTGGTGCTGTTGGCGGCCTGCCAGAACTTGCCGACTAAAAACGGCACGGCTGCGAGCACTCCTTCGGCACAAACGACATTGCAAGCAACGAGTCAGGGGGCTCCGGTAGCCGTCTATTTGGCTGACACGACGCAACGAACTGGCTGGACGCCGGTTCAGATCCAGAATGGCGCCGCCCTGTACGTTAATCCGCAGCCGGTGATTACGCGCAATGATTTGGCTGGCGTCAAGGCGGGTTCCAATAAGGAAGGGCAGGGCTTGCTTGCGCTTGACCTAAACGATGCGGGCAAGCAGAAAGTGAAAGACATCACGACGAAGAATCCGAATAAGCGATTGGCATTGGTTGTGGGCCGCACCATGCTGGCGGCGCCCGCTTACACAACGCCGGTTAGTGCGCCGCAACTGGTTTTCCCCGTTGGCACTGAAGCAAATGCCATAGCGGCCGCCAGGGCGATTGCCGGTTCCGGCGCCACTCCCGACGCTCCGTCGAAAGCACCTTCTGATGCAACTTCGCCCCCCGCTACAACGCCGGCGCACTAATCCCATGGCGCCTTTTTGGTGGAAGACATGGAAGTAAATCGAGCCGGTCAAGATTCCGCCTTCCAAGGGTTAACGACTATATTCGCGCTGGGATTCAAATTCCTGGCCTGGATAAATGGCGTGGGTGCGTTACTTATCGTCGTTTGTTCGATGGGCATTGTTCAGGTGGATCTGTCGCCGTATTTGCTCCGGCTTCCGTTGGCGTCATTCATGGCTGGTTTGGCACTATGCGGACTCGGGCTGCTATGGTCGTATCTGGTGCAATCCAGCCTGTTCAACCAATTACTGGCGGGGCGCGCGCGACGCACGCACTGGGTGCCGATGTTTTGCGCTATGGTTGCTTATAGTTTGAGCATGGCGGCGTTTGTGATGGGGTGCTGGTTTACGCTGAACCTGGCCGCCGCGGTTGATCAGAATGGGGATTATTCCCAATCATCGCGCGGGGAAGGGGCTTCGCCTTCCGACCAATCGAGTCATTTCGGCGAATTTGCGCCCAGTGGCCGAAAGAGCGTGGCTTTCCGCTATTGGCCCGTTGCATTCGGCATGCGCCCGTTGTCGGGTGACCTTGCTACTGAATCTTTTTAAGAAAAATGAATAAAAAAGAATAAATAGCTCTCGCCAAGCTAAGGGCGCAGGAATAAAATATACGCACTGCGTATATTTTATTAAAGGCCCGCCTGTTATGTCTATTGCCCAGCAAGTGTTTTTGCGCGACGCTATGCGTCGTTTGAATTTGACCCGCGATGTGTTTTCCGCGCGTGTGGGTGTAAAGCGCCGGGCGCTTGACACATGGCTGCTTCCCGAAGGGTCGCAAGAGTTTCGCGCTATGCCCGAAGTGGTTAACCGTTTTGTGACGGAAATTGTTGAAAACGAATCGTTATTGCAAAAGTATGCGCAAAGCGTGCAGTCCGGGCCGTTGCGGGATCGCATTGCGGCCGCCGATGGCAAACACCAGCTTTTATCGGTCGATCAGTTTTCGCGCGAATCGGTCGAAGAGCTGTTTCGAATTGCCGACTTGATGCAGCCGATCGCGCGCCGCCAAAAAGTCTCTCGCGTCCTTGAGGGCGCGGTGTTGGGCAATTTGTTCTTCGAGGCCAGCACGCGTACGCGTGTTAGCTTCGGCGCCGCCTTTTGCCGGCTTGGCGGTTCGGTCTGCGACACGACCGGGTTTACCTTTTCGTCCATGGCGAAAGGCGAATCCATCTACGACACCAGCCGCGTCATGAGCGGCTATGTCGATGCCATGGTGATACGCCATCCCGAAAAGGGCTCGGTTGGGGAGTTCGCCCGCGCGACGAATATTCCGGTGGTCAATGGCGGCGATGGTCCTGGCGAGCACCCCAGTCAGGCTCTGCTCGATTTGTACACGATACTCACTGAATTTTCGCGCTTGGGTAAATTGCTGGATGGCGCCCATATTGCGCTGGCGGGCGATTTGAAATACGGCAGGACAGTGCATTCGCTGATGAAGCTGCTGGGTCTGTACCGCGGACTGAAATTCACCTTGATTTCGCCTCGCGGCTTGGAAATGCCCGACTATATTGTCGAACAAACCGGTAAACGAGGGCATAGTGTTGAACAGACTCATTCCCTTGAGCAGGGGCTGGCGGGCGCAGACGTGATTTACGCCACGCGAGTGCAAAAAGAGCGTTTCGCGGGCGAGGAAATCGAAGGGTATTCCCCTGAATTCCAAATCAATCGCGCCATTGTCGACAAATGCGGCAAACCAGATGTGATTGTCATGCACCCATTGCCACGCGACAGCCGCGAGGGCGCGCACGATTTAAGCGTGGATTTGAACCACGACCCGCGCCTGGCGATATTTCGGCAAACGGATAACGGCATTCCTGTGCGCATGGCCATTTTCGCGACTTTACTGGGCGTGGAAGGTCTGGTTCAGCATTCCTTGCGAGACGTGACCTGGAATCCGCCGTCGCATATCGGCCCCGACGACAGTATTTTTCACGGGATGGATTAGCCGCTGTAATTGCCTGGCGTCGTCGTGGGATCTGGCGCCGTCGCAGTGTCTGGGCGCGATCGCGATGGAATTACGATATTTTCTTTTCACCGCCCAGAGATTCAACCAGCGCTGCAATAAGCCCGGCTAATTCCCCTGTCATCAGTGTCATATCCGAATCGAACTGTTCGGCTTCGTTATGGGAGGCATTGTCCTGGCCTTCCTTTAGTATGTCCAATGGGCTGACGCGCTTGATGTCCAGGCCGTCGGTCAACACGAACGACACCTTGTCCGCCCAGGTAAGAGCCAGCCGCGTGCATTGTTTTCCGGCCTTCACGTGCTTGCGCACGTCTTCAATTTCGATGCTCTGGCGCACATAGCGAACCGCCGCGCGGCTTTCGCTGGTTGATCGCAGTTCTGTGTCCTGATCGATCGTAAAGCCCGCCGGCGGCTCGTCGCTTACCAGCCAGTTCGTCATGGCCGATGCGGGGGACTGCTCAACGTACAACTGGGTGACAGGGAAGGGGTCGATTGTTTTTGCCAATATGCCCAGCACTTCGTCGCACTTGGCCGCAGCAGCCGCGTCAATAACCAGCCAGTGATTTTTTGGGTCGACCCAGACACGCGTGTCGCGATAAATGCTGAAGGCCTTCGGAAGCAATTCTTCGGTTACTCGTTCCTTGATTTCCTTTGTTTGTTTACGCCCCGGCTTGAATCCTTGCTGCTCCTCAATATCCTGAATTCTTGCGCGGGCAACCTGGTTGATGACGGTAGCGGGCAGTAATTTTTTATCCGCTCTTAGGCTTAATAAGAATTGCCCATTTAGCGCATAAACCAGGCCGCTATCCTCGCGCGGGGGAACCCAGCCCAGGCTTTGCATTTCTTGTGTGTTGCCAGGGCGGAAAATGTGCTTTTCCAAAGCAGCTTCCAGCGTATCGGCGCCGCAAGACCACGAGGGGGAGAGGCGGAATAATTTCAGGTTTTTAAACCACATAATTTAAATGTCTTTGCTATCGTTTGGCATGAATGTCGGAATCAACGCGGCGGCGTTGGCGCGCCGCGAAAACAGTGATCGACGATTGTAGGCCAAAAAAAAGCGGCCCAAAAGCCGAGGCATTGGGCCGAGAATGGAACATGTCGTGTCGCGTTATAAACAACTCGCGGGGAACGCGGCACGTATGGTAAAAAGTAACGAATGCAGCTATGAAACAGGGGGATCAGTAGTTTAATAACTGGATACATAAGCCCTTTCTACGGGGCTAATTCTAATGACTTAGGCTGACGTTCGCCTGAAATGTCTACAATTGATTGTTAACGTGTTGAAATAGGGGTTGGTGTATCGTATTGCAACAGCCATCCGCAAAAATACGCATGATATAAATAGTCGGAATGGTTGCCTGTGCAACTTGATTTTTATTAATGTGGAGGGCGTGGGCGTTCACGGCGGCATTAAGCCTAAAAAAAGATTTGTGCAAAAAACCCACGAAAACGGTATGGTGTTAAAACTGTTTATTTATACAGTATAATCTAGTGCAATAATGCCGTTTATCGATTGGGTATACGACGTGTTGGCCCCCTAATTTTATTTTAGTTTTTAGCTAAGGACTCCTACATGGACGACAAAAATGGCAAAGCTTCAGCCTCCGAGCGTAGTAAAGCTCTTGCCGCAGCCTTGTCCCAAATTGAAAAGCAATTTGGCAAGGGCTCGGTAATGCGCTATGGCGACAATCAGGTCGAACACGACATTCAGGTTGTGTCCACCGGCTCGCTTGGGCTGGATATCGCGTTGGGGGTTGGCGGGTTGCCGCGTGGCCGTGTTGTCGAAATCTACGGCCCCGAATCATCCGGGAAAACCACGCTCGCGTTGCAAGTCATTGCCGAGATGCAAAAGACGGGGGGCATTTGCGCCATTGTCGACGCCGAGCACGCACTCGACGTCCAGTACGCCTCCAAACTGGGGGTTAATCTGGCCGATCTGCTTATTTCGCAACCTGACACGGGCGAAGAAGGGCTGGAAATCACCGATGCCCTGGTTCGCTCCGGATCGGTCGATTTGATTGTCATCGACTCTGTTGCGGCGCTTACTCCCAAAGCCGAAATTGAAGGCGACATGGGCGATTCCTTGCCCGGCTTGCAGGCTCGCCTCATGAGCCAGGCCTTGCGCAAACTGACGGCCAATATTAAGCGCGCGAATTGCATGGTGATTTTCATCAACCAAATTCGCATGAAAATCGGCGTTATGTTTGGCAACCCTGAAACCACCACCGGTGGCAATGCGTTAAAGTTTTATGCTTCGGTGCGCTTGGATATCCGCCGTATTGGCTCCATCAAGCGCGGCGATGAAGTCGTTGGCAACGAAACGCGCGTCAAGGTGGTCAAGAATAAAATTGCGCCGCCCTTCAAGCAGGCTGAATTCGACATCATGTATGGGGCGGGTATTTCGCGCGAAGGGGAAATCATTGATTTGGGCGTGCAGGCCGGCATTGTCGATAAAGCTGGCGCCTGGTTTAGCTACGGCGGCACGCGCATAGGCCAGGGTAAAGATAATGTGCGCGAATACCTTAAAGAGCACCCCGACATGGCTTTCGAAATTGAAAATCGTGTTCGGGAACAATTAGGGGTGGTGCCTCGAGTCGCGAATTCACCACTCGCCAGCACGGCTGCGACTGCGGTGCCGGTCGCGGCGCCGGATCCAGCCGGAAAGTAATTTTTTTGGTTTTTTGTCACTATGCACGACGTTCCTGGCGCGCCGGACGGTGCGAGGCAATTGCCCGTCAAGCCGTTAAAAAAGGGCCCTTCGTTAAAGGCCCGCGCCATTGCCTTCCTGTCCAGACGCGAACATTCGCGCCTGGAACTTGAACGCAAGCTGGCACAGTACGCCGATACCCCCAACGATCTCGAACAACTGTTAAATCAGCTCGAGCGTGAAAACTGGCTTTCCAACGAGCGTTTCGCGCAAGCGCTGGTGCATCGGCGCGCGCCGCTTCAGGGAACGACGCGTATTGTGCAAGAGCTTAAACAACATGGGCTGGCCGATACGCGCATTGCCGCGTTGCGCGAGCAGCTTCGAAGCACGGAACTGGAACGCGCGCGCGTGGTTTGGCAAAAAAAATTCGGTCAACGCGCTGAATCAGCCAAGGATTACGCCAGGCAATTCCGGTTTCTGGCTTCACGCGGTTTTTCATCCGACTGCTTGCGCCGCATTCTTGGGGAATTTGACGATACGCGTTATTAAGGCGCGGGGCGTTGCACGAATTTGACCAACAGTCCCCGTCAAGCTGTGCGTTGTTCGTTCATCGAAGTTTTATCTGAGCGCGCCGACTTGATCCCGCTTAGGGTTTTGAAGCAGACGTCCCGCGCTTGCATCATAAAGGCCTGCAAATAATTGGTTTTGGCGTCTTCAATGCGCACGGCGGCATACAAGGTGCGCCAAACGCCTTGTTCTCCCAGGCGACAAATGCGCAGCCAACCTTGGTTCAGGTATTCGGTTAGTGCCCAATTCGGCAATGCGGCCACGCCTCGCTGGCTGGCGACAAGCTGCGCAATAATGGGTGTGAGCTCGGCCTTGCGTATTGCGGCGGGCTCCACGTCCGCCGCGTCCAGAAAGGCGGTGAATATGTCCAACCGCTGTCGCTCCACCGGGTAGGTGATCAGCACTTGATCCGCCAGTTGTTCGGGCTGGATATATTTACATTTAGCCAGTGGGTTGGACGCGGCGACGGCCAAGACCAATTCGTAGCGAAATAGCGGCAGGTATTGCACACTTTCAATGGTCTGCGGGTCTGACGTGATCACGACATCAAGGTCGCCGCGCACCAGCGCCGGCAGCGGCGCAAACGAAAATGCCGCCGACAAATCCAGAGCCACATCGGGCCAGTCTTGTCTGAAAGCGTCAAGCGCCGGCATTAGCCATTGAAAACAAGAGTGACATTCGATCGCCAGGTGCAAGCGCCCGGTGCGTCCGGACGCCAGGCGTTGTAATTCGCGCTCGGTGTTTTTTATTTTTGGAAGCACGTCGTCGGCCAGGATTAAAATTCGCAGAGCGGCGGTGGTGAGCCGAGCAGGCCGCGTGCGGCGATTTAGCAGCGACGTTTTTAATCGGACTTCAAGGTCTCGAAGCTGGTGGGAAAGCGCGGACTGGGTAACATGCATGCGCTCGGCCGCTTCCTGCAAGCTTCCAGCTTCGCGAATGGCGGTCAGCGTCTCAAGATGTCGGATTTCTAGCATAAGGCACGCGAGTTATGGCTATAGAATGAGATTTTCTCATTCTATACATGGTAAATTTGATTTTGAATCATGCAATTATATAGGCACAATAGTGCCGGTACATTAATTCTTTTCAATCACCAAGTAGACAACATGACAATTATTCATAGCCTCGGGTTCCCCCGAGTAGGCGTTCAACGTGAGCTGAAACGTGCTCAAGAGGCCTATTGGGCCGGTAAAAAAGCGGCTGAAGAGCTCGAAACGGTCGGTCGTGAATTGCGCGCCCGTCATTGGGCCGTGCAAGCCAAGGCGGGAGTAAAGTTTGTGCCAGTGGGCGATTTTGCCTGGTACGACCATGTTCTGGAATGGAGCACGCTGCTGGGCGCTGTGCCTGCGCGATTCGCGCAATCGGATTCCCAACCCGTCAGTCTGGATACATTGTTCCGCATGGCGCGGGGCCGGGCTCCTACGGGAACTCC
>JBDTGB010000307.1:0-6076 GCA_039937635.1 Burkholderiaceae bacterium
GGTCCGGATCGCTTTGCATTGCCGGGAATAAGCGCGTATCCAGCCTTGATGGCCGCCCGAATAGAGAGCCCGATTTTGCAATGGATCATGGCTGCGCCTTGCTCTAAATCCCCTGCCTCGCCGACGAGCACGCCCTTACCGAAGGCCGTCGGCTTGCGGCCGCCCATCGCGTCAAGGCATCGCCGGACGAGGATATCGCCGATCCTGACGGACTCTGCAATGCATTCGTCCAACTGCGCCACGTCCGCGTAGCCAGTTTTCGGATTGCCCAAGACAGCGCAAGCGGCCACGCGCAACGCAGATGGACGAATTTCTTTGCTGGCGGACTGGATAATTTCCTGCGTAATGACATGAATTTCACGAATTTCCATCATCTCTTCCTTTCTAATAAATAAAATAGTAGGCGGCTTTCCTATAGTAGACCAGATACAAAATCCGTCCGATCCAATGCACGATCTGGCGGTCTGTATGCGCACTGGGCCTATAAAGTGCTGATGGCGGGATCGCTGGAAATATCGCTTTGCGCATCGACGCGTGGGTCGAGCACCGCCGCCACGGGCGAACTTTGCAAGCTATCGGACATCGGCACAAACTGAGTCGGCGCATCGTTGCTGCGGTTCGCGCCGGTGACCCGTCCAGGCCGCACAAAAATGACCAGGACCGCCGCGCAAAACGAGACGAAAACGTAAAACATATCGACGCTGAACTGACGCATAAACACACCGACAACGAAAGGCCCGACGCAAGCCCCCAATCCATATACCATATACAAAATCGCGCTTAAGCCAACCCGGCGTTCAGGATCAATATTATCGTTGGCAAACGCCACGCCCAGCGGATACAAGGTAAATTGCAAAATGCCAAACACGCACGAAAACGCAACCAGCGCCCAAAAGGGGAACTGCCACCAGCCCCACATCGGAATCCCCAACAAGCATAAAAGACCGGCGTTCACACGAATCAGGACAACGCGATTCAAGCGATCGGCCAACCAGCCCAAAGGCCACTGCGACATCAGACCCGACGCCACAGCAACCGCCAGGAACACCGCCACCTGATCGCTGGACAGTGCATGCTTGGCGGCATACACCGGCGCCAGACCATAGAAAGCGCCGATGATCGTCCCCGCCATAAACAGAACTACTAAAGAAAGTGGCACACGCGACATGTAGTACCTGATCATGATAGGCGCGGGCTTCTGCAATGCGGGGTGAACGCGCCGAGTCAAAACCACAGGCACCAGACCGAGTGCGGAGCAAATGGCAACAAAAATCAAAGGCTGGTAATCCAGCCGAGGGAAAAGAGTTAGAGACAACTGCCCCAAGACGGTGCCCAGACCGGAAAACACCATGTAAAAGGCAAAGACGCGACCGCGAACCTGATTTTCCGTCTGCTCGTTCAACCAGCTTTCAATCACCATGAATTGCGTCACCATGGCGATCCCGGCAATAAAACGGAACGCCAGCCAAACCCACAAATTATCCAGCAGGGCCAGGGCCAGCACCGACACGGTGGCAATCGCGGCACTAGCGGAATAAGCGCGAATATGCCCGACATGAACGATGAGGGTGTGGCCAAATCGCGCGCCAAAAACCAATCCAAGGTAATACACCGCAATCATGGCGCCGACCCAGACCTCGGATACGGAACTTGCGGTCAGGCGCAGACCCAGATACGTATTAAAAAGCCCGGTTCCCAGCAGCAACAAAAGCGTCGCCGCATAAAGCGAGGAAAACGCGGCGATCGCTTTCAGCATTCGAAATCAAAACCCTTGAAGAGAGCGCTAAAGCTGGCCCAACAATGTTTTTGCGTCGCTTATTTCGAACTTGCCGGGTAATTCAATATTAAGATGCCGGACCACGCCATCTTTCAAAATGGCGGAATAACGCTGTGAGCGCACCCCCATGCCGCGCCCGATCAGATCAAGTTCGAGCCCCAGCGCTTTAGTCCAGGCGGCGCTGCCGTCCGCCATCATGCGAATGCGGCCATTGACCTGACGATCCCTACCCCAGGCGCCCATTACGAATGCATCGTTCACCGCCAGGCACCAAATCTCGTCGATTCCCTTAGCCTTCAACTTATCGCAGGCGTCAAGGAAACCGGGCAAATGCTTGCTTGAACAAGTGGGAGTAAAAGCGCCCGGCACAGCAAACAAAGCAATAGTTTTGCCTTTGACCAACGCCGAAACCTGAAAGTTATTAGGCCCCAGGCTGCAACCCTCGGTCTCGGTTTCAATAAATTCCGCCAGAGTGGATTCCGGCACACGTTCGCCAACTTTAATTGTCATTACTGCCTCCGTTATAGGAAATAAAACCGTCAACCACGACCCCGAACACGAGAGTGTAATCATACGACCATGCGACGCATTTTATCTTCAAACAGGATAATGCGCCGCGCCTTTCAGCCGGCGCCTATTGCGTATATGATTAAGTTATCCGTTTAACGACCCGCCCCGCAATTTTTCGTTAATCGGACAAACTATGAACCAACCCGAATCAACCGAACTGAATCTTAGTCATCTGGATGAATCCGGACAAATCCGCATGGTTGACGTCAGCAACAAGGCGCCCTCGCAGCGTGTCGCCATCGCTCAGGGGCGCGTGCGCATGAGCCCCGGCGCCTATGCGCTGCTGACGGCGCGGGAAAACAGCAAGGGTGAAGTCCTCAACACCGCGCGCGTGGCCGGGGTGCTAGCCGCCAAACGCTGTTCCGAGCTGATTCCCTTATGCCATAGTTTGCCGCTTAGTTTCGCCGGCATCGAATTTTCTCTTGACGACAAGAGCTGTTGCATCACGATCAAGGCCACCTGCCGCACCGACTATAAAACGGGCGTCGAAATGGAAGCCATGACGGCGTGCAGCATCGCGGCACTAACGATCTACGATATGTGCAAAGCCGCCGACAAAGGGATTATTCTTGAAGACATAAAGCTAAGCTACAAATCAGGAGGCAAAAGCGGTGAGTGGCGCAGCAATTAAAGTCCTTTATTTTGCGCAAGTGGCGGAATTGATCCAGGTCCGCCAGGAATCGTGGCCGCTTACGCAAGCAGTCACGGGGGCGGCATGGCTGCGCGAGCTTGAATTGCGCTACCCACAGTTAGCTCCCGCAAGTCGCCTTAAACTGGCCGTCAATCAACGCCACGTGGTCCACGACATGCTGATCGCGCCGGGCGACGAAGTTGCTGTTTTCGAGCCTGTGACAGGAGGTTGAGGCAATGGTCATCGTGCAGGAAGCCGATTTTAACGAAGCTGAACTTGTTGCGCCGTTGCGCGAACGCACCGCCGGCAAGGCCGGATCCATAGTCACGTTTACCGGCTATGTGCGCGATTACGCCGACAATGCGGCGACGAAATCTTTGTATCTGGAACATTATCCAGGCATGTGTGAACGCGAGATTCAATCAATTTGCGCAACGGCGCAAACACGTTGGAAATTTCTTGACACGGTCGTCATGCACCGGGTGGGCGAACTTCATTACAAAGAAAAAATCGTGTTCATTGCCGTCGCAAGCGCTCATCGCGGCGATGCATTCAACGCATGTCAATACATTATCGATGCGTTGAAAACGCGCGCGCCGTTCTGGAAACGCGAAACGCTTGCCAGCGGCGAACGCTTCTGGGTGCAACAACACGAAGCCGATTCGGCTAAGGCCGCGCAATGGGAAAGCGATTATTCGATTAGCGCGCGCCTGGCGCGTACTTGATAAGGCCGGCAAGCTGTTCTTCGGGTAACTCGCCCGATAGAACCTCGGCAAGTTTGCCATCCGCCGCCACCACAAAGATCTCGGGAATCACATCGCGCCGCCCGAACACCTTCAGTAATTCAGGCGTTTCCATAGCAACCGGAAACGTATAATGATGTTCCTGAATATAGTCCTTGGCGTCTGATTCCTTGCGGTCGACGCTAACTGTCAGTATCTGCAGGCCCGTTTTCTGCGCTTCAAGCGTCAACTTCTGCAAGCGCGGATTTTGCCGGCCGCAAAACGGACACCAGGAAGCCCAGTATTCCACGATCAGGGGCTTGCCCTGAAAATAGCCCGCTGGCAATTTTTGGCCATCGATAAGAGTGACAGCGGGCACGATCACCGCATCGCCCACCGTCGGCGCGGACTGCGCCATGCTTGTCGATAAAAGCCCCACCAACATGGCCGCCCCAAGGCCGAGTGCTGCCACTTGCTTTTGCCACTTTAATTTCATGTTTTTCCTGGAATGACGAAGCGCGATCAATCCGGCGATTATCCGCCGATATAGCTCATTTCGATTTTCTTCTCTTTCAATGTTTCTTTGCCGCGAAGCTCGGAATAGTGATCATCGCGCCCCGCCCAAATTGTTGCCATGCGAGCGGCAAGCTGTTCGTCGCTTGCGTTGCCGCGAACCAGCGCGCGCAGATCGTACCCATGCGTGGCAAACAAACACAAGAACAACTTGCCGTCGGGCGAAAGGCGTATTCGAGTGCAGTCGGCGCAAAAAGGCTGCGACACACTGGTGATCAAACCGATTTCGCCCGCCTGGTCGGCGTAACGCCAACGCGCGGCCACTTCGCCCCGATACGCCGCAGGAACCGGTTCAAGTGGAAATTCGGCGCCCACAATCTTCAGGATCTGCGCGCCCGTTAGCACTTGCGCAAGATTCCAACCATTTGTCGTGCCGACGTCCATGAATTCAATAAAACGCAGGATATGACCCGAATGGCGAAAATGGCGCGCCATGGGAACAAGCTGGTCTTCATTAACCCCTTTTTGCACCACCATGTTGATTTTGACGGGAGCAAGGCCCACGCGCGCCGCCTCGTCGATACCGCTCAAAATCGTCTTCACGCCAACCTGGCTATCGCTCATGCGAGCAAATAGATCCTCGTCCAGGGCATCCAGGCTAACCGTCACCCGCGTCAAGCCCGCGTTCTTTAGCGCCTGCGCCTTTTTCGCCAACAAAGTGCCGTTCGTCGTAAGCGTCAGGTCGACGGGCTTGCCCTGCGGGGTCTGTAGACGAGCCAACATTTCCACCAACGTTTCAAGACTTTTTCGCAGCAGCGGTTCGCCGCCCGTGAGACGGATTTTCTCCACCCCCAGGGCAACGCTTACACGCACGATACGTGTCATCTCTTCGAAGGTCAGCAACGACGCATGAGGCATAAATTCGTAATCGCTGCCGAAAACTTCGCGCGGCATGCAATACGTGCAGCGAAAATTGCACCGATCGGTAACCGAAATTCGCATGTCGCGTAACGGCCGGCGGCGGGTATCAAGCACGGGCTGACCAAACACAGGCGCAATCGTTGACGCGGTTTCAGCTTGCGTGTTGAAACGGCGATCCGGCAAGAAAACTACTTTTTTCATGATGAAATGATAAACCTTGCACGCGTGCAGCGACCCAATACCGCCAGGCCCGCCGCCAGACACGACGAGCAAACGCCGGATTACAAGGCCCGATTATTCCGACTCTTTGACACGATAGACCAAAACAGCCGTCTTCGCCAAGCCTAGCACCTTGACGGTGACACTACCCAAAAGCAGCCTGGAAAGGCCGCTGCGGCCATGGCTGCCAATAAAAATCAGGTCGCATTTTTCTTCTTCGGCCGCTTGCACCAGACCATCGGCCACGTTGAAGTTGGACACCGTCCGGCCGGTTGCTTTAACACCGGCCGTGACGGCGCGATCCAGGACTGATTTTAAATACTTCTGAGCCTGTTCGGCTGCAGTCTTGTCATAGTCTTCGTCGGTAATCGCATAAGCCGCCGCCATGCCATCGAAGCCAACCGTCGCCGCAAACGGCTGAACAACATACAAGGCAACAACTTCCGATCCAATCTGGCGGGCAAAACAAACGCCCTTGTTCGCTGCTTGCGCGGATAATGCTGAACCGTCGGTCGGTATAAGTATTCTTTTAAACATGGCCGTATCCCCCTGATTGCTATCTACACCTAGATTGTCTAGATTACTATAAATACCAGGATAGTAAAGCCCGTGAATACGCCTACGCCGTTCGCCGGTTAAAGCGCATTTGCCTCGTGATAAAGATTGGCGGAACGGGTGCCTGTGCGGCAGTAAGCCAGAACTGGCGCCGGCAATTGCTTCAGC
>JBDTGB010000308.1:0-3583 GCA_039937635.1 Burkholderiaceae bacterium
GCAGCGATAGCGCCGTAAGTGGCGAACGCAGCTCGTGTGCCGCGTCGGCAACGAACCGCCGCTGCTGCCGCATTGCATCGGAGACCTTTCCCAACAACACGTTGGTGGATTTGACAAAGGGGCGCAATTCCCGTGGCACGCCCGTGTCAGGCATGGGCTCCAGGTCTGTGTGGGTCCTGCTATCCATTTCTTGCGCCAACCGATTCACCGGCTTGAACATCATTCTAATAATGAAGGTCAGGATGACTAATAACAGCGGTATCAAGAACAACAAAGGAACAATCGATGTCAGGCCGCTGCTGCGCGCGACGTCATCCCGCAAATCCGTTTGTTGCGCAACCGCAAAACGACTCCCCGACACGGTGCTGCGTACAAGAACCCGCCAGGACGCGTCATCAACTTTTAGGGTTTGCAAACCATCGGAAACGGAAGTGGGCAACTTAAGGCGTGGAGCAGGAATTTGTCCGGCGCCGATCGTCGGCGTGCTTAATACTTCAATGACGAAATCGTTCATCTTTTCTTCGCCGCCCAAAACGCGAGAAAGATCAGACGCGCCGCCACCAATAAGATGATGCTCAAACGAAGTCGCCACCGTCTTTAATACATCGTCCTGGAATTCGTGCGCTTCGTTGAAAGCGGAGAAATAAGAAATAAATCCCGCAATAACAGCAAGACAAATAATCGTCAAAGACAGCCATATTGAAAGCGTGCGCTGCAACGAAGACATTACAGGGATTTCGCCACCATCCATCCCGCCCCCCTGATGTTCTTGATAACAGCGGCTCCGACCTTTTTACGAATCCCATGGATTAAAAAATCAATCGCATTGCTCTCAACTTCCTCATTCCATCCATAGACCATTTCCTCCAGGCGATCTTTCGACAGGATCGCACCCGGCCTGATCAACAAAGCGCGCATGATGGCATATTCTTTCGCCGTCAACACGGCGGCATGCTCATTGAACAACAACGTCCTGCTGGACGGGTCCAGGCTGACAACGCCGTTGGACAATACCGGATTGCCCGTATTACCGCTTTTTCGGCGCGCGACCGCCCTCATCCTTGCCAACAATTCAACCATCTTGAAGGGTTTTGAAAGAAAATCGTCAGCGCCCAAGTCCAGGCCGCTTACTCGTTCCGAAACGGCATCGCGGGCCGTGACGATTAACACAGGAACCGGATCGTTATGCGCCCGAATCGTTCTTAAGACATCCATTCCATCCCGCTTGGGCAGACCCAAATCAAGGAGAACAAGGTCATAGGCGTGCAAACGCATCGTGTCCAGCGCCGCCTGGCCATCCTGGACCCAGTCCACCGCGTAGCTGTGATCCTTCAATGATTTCATGACTGCCTGGCCAATCATCGAATCATCCTCGACCAGCAGCACTCTCATTTCAACCTCCGCGCTCCACTGACTTGCCCCCACCGCCGGCTAATAAATCCAACCGCCCCTGATCAGTCCCGAAAACAATTTCCTGTATAACTTGACCAGATGCGCATAGGCCGGATCAAAAATCACTTTCGGCATACGTCCAACCAACCACGCGCTACCCAGCCCAACCAGAAACGCGCCAGCCATATCAAACGGAAAATGAACGCCCAGATAGATTCTGGACCAGGCGACGACCACGCCGATCAACATCAACGCAACCCCAAACGTGCGCGTCAAGGAAGAAGAAATCAAGCTGAACGCCACCGCCGCCATCAACGTGACATGGTCACTTGGAAAAGACGAATCCGCCACATGGGCCAGAAAACTAGTTCCCAGCCCCACCATAAAAGGCCGCGGGTGAGGCCAAATATAGCCGATCACCTGAGCGAATAACAAGGCCAGCAAACCGGAGAGCACCGCCGAAAACATAATTTTTTTTGTTTCGTCCTGGGTGCTTAACAGCCAGCCAAACAGTAAATAAACGGGAACAATGAAAATGACATCCTGCGCAAACGCGGTGGAAAATGCAAGCATCAGCCCGCCCGGATGGCTCGGCGCATTCATCAACAGAAACAAGTTTCGATTCAACGCTTCAAACATGATAGGACCGCCCAATACGACTATAAAAACAAACCTTCCAGGCCAAGATCGACTAGTCCGATACTGGGACAAATTTTTCCGCCCTCTGCGGCAAAAGCACGATGCATGCAATGATAAAAGCCGCAAGGGCCGCCGAGGCGGAGTAACGGCTTAAGGCAAGCCCGCCATGCGCAATTGGTTTGTCAAGCAGGTCGCCCACTGTCGCCCCAAGCGGCCGCGTCAGAATGAACGCGATCCAGAACAGCAAAGTACGCGACAAGCTCGTCCAAAAATAAGCGGCGGCGACAAGCGCCAGACCGGCGGAAAAAACAAGAGCTCCGCCTTCATATCCAAGCCCGGCGCCATCGGCCATCCAGTCGCCGAGCGCCGTGCCCAAGGTTTGCGAGAACATGATCGTCACCCAATAGAATGCCTCGGCCTTCGGCGATGCGATGGTGTTCACCGACACAGAGCCAAGTGACCAGCGCCAGAGGCCGAGCGACGCGGCCAGCAGAGCAAACAACAGCAATGATCCGCCGAGGTAGCCGACGCCCAGAGATCTGTCGACCAAATCCGCCAGAGTTGTGCCGGCCGTCGTGGTCGCCACAATCACCGCCCAATATAGGAATGGGTGGAGTTGCTTGGCGGATATCTGAGCCCGTACGGCGACGATGAAAACCGCGGCAAAGATGGCTGTCCCGACCAGGTATCCCAGGCTCATCGACATTGTCACCGCATCGCCCCCGGTTTCACCCAGAGTGGTTGCGGCGATCTTGATGATCCAGAAGCCCAGCGTGACCTCGGGTAGCTTGGTCAGCCCTTCCTTAACAATGCTGTTCATATGCCTATTCCTTTTTTCCGATAAATATATCAATCATCACATCGGAGCATGCTAGGCTGCGGGAATTAGCTTTTAATTAGCCTGAAAAGGAAATAGGCGTTTTTACGATGGGAATTAATGGTGCGGTGGACGGGAGTCGAACCCGTAACCCCCAGCTTAGAAGGCTGGTGCTCTATCCAGTTGAGCTACCACCACATGGAATGCATAACGCAATATGACATAACGCGCTGCATTTTACCTTGTCGGCGAGAAAGGCAGAAAATCATATGAAAACGACAACACACGCCAGTAAACCAACAGTGTGTTTACATCAAGTAACAAAATGGATGCCTCGCAATGCTACAGTTTGGGACAAACCCGAATGACACTTTCCACACCACATGCCCCTTCCATCATTGCTCATGATTTCGCGGATTCGATTTCCACCAACCCAATCGCGGGCGTTGACGATCGCAGCGCTGGCCGTTTTACTCCATGTCGCACCCGCATCGGCGGGAATTAGCTACAGTCTCGATCAAACTCACGCGGCAGCCGGCGAGATGATCAAAGTCAAGGCGGTCGTGTTCAATAACACCGAAAATACGCTCAACTGGAACGCCCCCCAAAGTCTGGTGCTGCAGTGGCGCAACGAACGCGGCCAAGTCATACGCAGTCTGGCCCGCCTTGAAACGGGCAACCGCAATGTCAACGTTCCTGTGAATAACTTCGTTCAATTCTTGTGGCGCGCCGTGG
>JBDTGB010000309.1:0-2964 GCA_039937635.1 Burkholderiaceae bacterium
TTGTCCGAGGCCGTTAAAGAGGCGGCTTTGGCCGTGGACAAGCGCGCGTTGAATTTCTAATTCGACGTTAATGAATGTTCTAGAGTATTACGAGCAAGCGCTCATCGATCGTGATTTTCGACCTGATCGGGCGCAGTTGGCCGCCGCCCGGCGGCTGCAGCGCTATTTCGATGAATGGGTCGGATTCAAGCAGGCCCGCTCGACGAAACTGAAGAAGATTTTCAAGCACCCCGACGTCCCTCGCGGCGTTTACTTATGGGGCGGGGTGGGACGCGGCAAGAGCTTTCTGATGGATGCTTTCTATTCAACCGTGCCGGTCGTGCGTAAAACGCGACTGCATTTTCATGAATTCATGCGCGGCGTTCATCGCGAGCTCTTCGCGGTTCGAGGCCAATCGGACCCTCTGGACGAGGTGGCCAGACGCTTTGCCAAGCGTTATCGGCTTATTTGCTTTGACGAATTTCATGTTTCCGACGTCGCGGACGCGATGATTCTTTATCGCTTGCTGCTTAAATTGTTCGAATATGGGACCTCATTTGTCATGACGTCCAATTACGAGCCGTCGACCTTGTACCCAGACGGTTTGCAGCGTGATCGTATTTTACCGGCGATCGCGCTTCTTGAAGAGCGCATGGATATTTTGAACGTGGATACGGGGGTGGATTATCGTCGCCGCAATCTGGAACGCGTGCGGATGTATATAACGCCCATCACTCCCCAGGTAAATGAAGAACTTCGATCAATTTTTACACGCTTGTCGGACACCGCGCCGCAAAAGCCGGTTTTAAAAATTGAAAATCGTTTGATTAAAGCCATCGCTGTAAGCGGCAGCATTGTGTGGTTTGATTTCGCAACGCTATGCGGCGGCCCGCGTTCACAAAACGATTATCTTGATTTGGCGGCCCGTTTTCATACGGTTATTGTGTCCGATGTTCCACGTCTTGGGCCGCGTCAGGCGTCTGCCGCGCGCCGGTTCACGTGGCTTGTCGATGTGCTTTACGATCACAAAATCAAGCTGATTATTTCGGCGCAATGCGAGCCCGACGAACTTTATAAGGCGGGGTCCATGGTCAATGATTTTTATCGAACCGCTTCACGTATTATGGAGATGCAGTCGCGTGAATACCTTGAGTCCGAGCGTCGCGAGGCGGCTGTCTTGTAACGCCAGCAATCGTTATCGCGCGCCATCGAAGCGTGATGGTCTGTTAACCATTTTTGAAAACTGAGCTATGAATACGCGCGTACTGACCGGCATTACAACCTCGGGCACCCCTCATTTGGGTAATTACGCAGGAGCTATCCGCCCGTCGATTCGCGCCAGCAATCGGCCGGATGTTGATGCCTTCTTCTTTTTGGCGGATTATCATGCTCTGATCAAATGCGACGATCCGCAACGCATTGCGCGTTCGCGCCTGGAAATCGCGGCCACCTGGATTGCCGCCGGTCTGGATACTGACAAGGCCACGTTTTATCGCCAGTCCGACATCCCTGAAATACCCGAGTTGTGCTGGATGCTAACGTGTGTGACGGCCAAGGGCCTGATGAATCGCGCCCATGCGTACAAGGCCATGGTCGATCAAAACGTGGCTAAACAGACGGAGCCTGACGACGGCGTCACGATGGGTCTGTTTTCATATCCAATCTTGATGGCGGCTGACATCCTTATGTTTAAGGCCAATAAGGTTCCTGTGGGACGCGATCAGATTCAGCATATTGAAATGGCCCGAGATATCGCTCAGCGATTCAATCATCTCTATGGCAACGGCGCTGATTTTTTTGCGCTGCCCGAAGCTCAGATTGACGAGTCCGTGGCTACTTTGCCTGGCCTGGATGGGCGGAAAATGTCCAAGAGCTACAACAATACGATTCCCTTGTTCGAGGGCGGGGCCAAGGCCTTGCGCGCGGCGGTCATGCGCGTCGTCACCGATTCCCGCTTGCCGGGGGAGCCCAAAGATGCCGAGGCCTCTCATGTGTATACATTATATCGTGCGTTTGCGACGCCGGAGCAGTCGTCGGTATTTCGTCAGCAGCTTGAAGAAGGCCTGGGTTGGGGCGACGCGAAAAAGCGTTTGTGCAACCGTATCGAACAAGATCTGGCGCCTATGCGCGAACGCTATGCGCAATTGATGGCGGCTCCACGGCGCATTGAAGAAATCCTGCAAGCCGGTGCCGCCAAGGCTCGCGCATTTTCAAACGTGTTTATGGCGCAATTGCGCGACGCGGTGGGCATCCGTCAGATCGGAACGGGGCATGGAGCGGCGAAACATTCAACTGTTAACGCCGATTTAAAGGGATCAGCTGGCAAGCCGGCGCGATTTGTCAGCTTTCGCGATGATCACGGCCAGTTTCGCTTTCGCCTGCTGGATTCCGAGGGACGTGAGCTGTTGCTTTCCGAACCGTTTAGCGATCCCAAAGCAAGCGGTCTGGCGATCCAGCGTCTAAAGAGTTTGCCGCTGGATGGTCTTTCGGTCGAGCGGGAAGGCGTGGCAATCCTCAAGATCGGCGACACCGTTATAAGCCGGTTTGAATCCGCCAAACTTGGTTTGGTGCAAGCCGCGCTGGCCGGTTTTGACCAGAATTAATAGCGCCCTCGCAAGAGTCGCGATTCATTTTTTAAGCTTTGCAAAGGCGGCCGCCATCGCGCCGGTGGCGGGAGCCTGAGAGGGGCGCTTGGCACTGGATGCTGTCGAGTCGGTGCGTTGCCTGTCGTTGCTTCGGTTGTCGTTGTCTCGGCGCAGCGGCGCAACAGTTTCGTTCAAGCGCATCGTCAGGGCAATGCGCTTGCGCGCGATATCCACTTCTTGCACTTTGACCTTGACGGTTTGTCCCACTCGTACAACTTCGCGCGGGTCTTTCACAAATTTGTCGGCCAGCGCGGAAATATGAACGAGTCCGTCCTGATGCACACCGATGTCGATAAAAGCGCCGAAATTTGCCACATTGGTGACGGCGCCTTCCAGGATC
>JBDTGB010000310.1:0-4551 GCA_039937635.1 Burkholderiaceae bacterium
GGATTTCAGGGTCGTAGCACGTGGACAAAAGCGTCCAGGCGGCCTCTTCGACCGACTCGGGGCTAATGGGGCCCTCGGGCGGGCCCGCGCTCTCGCCGTGGTCCACAGACTCGAACCCCAAAGCATCGGCATCAACGCCTTCAATCCGATAAAGGTTGCCTTCAACCAGAACGGTGTAGCTGCCGCCCAACTGTTGGGTGATTTGCGCCGCGCAGCCCTCTTCGATAGTAACTGGCGCGCCTGCGGGAATGGTCACCGCCGGACAATCGCGATTAACAATGACTTCTTCTCGTCCGTATTTCATAAAAACGCCTTCTATTCCGTTTCAGCCGTGTCATCCGCGCCTGCCAGCGCATTATGCATAGTGTGCCAGGCCAGCGTCGCGCATTTCACGCGCGACGGAAACTCGCAAACCCCCGCAAGCACTTCAAGCTTGCCAAAATCGCGCTCTTCGGTTGGCTCACCCGTCAACATGTTGTGCAAATCTTTAAATAAAGCATCCACCTCGGCAACGGGTTTGCCAATCACCGTTTCAGTCATCAATGACGCCGAAGCTGTGGAAATGGCGCAGCCATGGCCTTCAAAACTGGCATCCGTGACCACGCCGTCTTTCACCTGCAAATAAACCTTGAGCCGATCGCCGCATAGCGCGTTGTAGCCATCGGCCGAATGACTGGCATCAGGCATGGCGTGAAAATTTCGCGGATGGCGGTTGTGATCAAAAATAACTTCTTGATAGAGTTCGCGCAAATCAGAATGTTCGTTCATGATGCACGCCCCGCAAACATTTCCTGCGCCTTATGCAGCGCCGCGACAAGCGCATCGATATCGCTTTCATCGTTATACAGACCCAACGACGCCCGAGCTGTACCGGGAATTCCAAAACGGGTCATCAAGGGCATTGCGCAGTGATGGCCGGCCCGTATGGCCACCCCTTCCGTATCGAGAATAGTGCCCAGGTCATGTGGATGAATGCCTTCCACGACAAACGACAAAATGCCCGACTTATGCTCCGCCGTGCCAATCAAACGCAAGCCCGGCAACTCCAGAAGCAATGGCGTCGCATAAGCCAGCAGCGCCTGTTCGTGAACCTGAATGTTGTCAAGACCGACATCCTGAACATAATCAATAGCGGCGGCCAGCCCGATTGCTCCGGCAATATTGGGCGTGCCTGCCTCGAACCGCTGTGGCGCCGGAGCGTAAGTGGATTTCTCGAAGCTGACGGTGTAAATCATATCGCCGCCGCCCTGCCAGGGCGGCATTGCCTTCAATATTTCATAACGAACATACAATGCCCCGATACCCGTCGGACCATAAAGCTTATGGCCCGAGAAGGCATAAAAGTCACAATCGAGCGCCTGCACATCCACAATTTGATGCGCCACCGCCTGAGCCCCATCGACCAAAACCTTGGCGCCGGCGGCGTGCGCCAGACGAACTATTTCGGCAATCGGATTAACCGTACCCAACGCGTTGGACACATGAGCCACGGCCACCAGACGCGTGCGCGTCCCAAGCAACGAGGAAAACTCGCCCATGTTCAATTCACCGCTATCGGTGACTGGAACAACGCGCAACACCGCTCCTGTTTGCTCGCAAACAAGCTGCCATGGAACAATATTGGAGTGATGCTCCATGCCGGTGACGATGATTTCGTCGCCCGCCTTCAACTGCGGACGGCCCCAGCTTTGCGCCACCAGATTAATTGCCTCGGTGGTGCCGCGGGTAAACACAATTTCTTTCGCCTGACGCGCATTAAGCAAACCTTTTACCCGCTCGCGAGCCGCCTCGTACAGATCGGTGGCGTGTTGCGAGAGCCAATGCACACCACGATGAATATTGGCATTGGATTGCAGATAGAAGTCGCGCTCGGCGTTAATGACCGACAACGGTTTTTGAGTAGTGGCCCCGTTATCCAGATAGGTCAGGCGCCGCCCCCGGACATGAAGCGCCAAAATTGGAAAATCGGCGGTCCGGTTCAGGTTAGTCGACGCTTTGGCGACAAAAGCAGGCGCGTTCATGCGAGCTCCTCGAGAGATTCGCCGCCCGGCAGCAAAGCGCGTATGGCCCACGCCGCGCGCTTGCGCAATGGCGTCAGATGAATACGTCCCAAGACTTCGGCCGCGAACGCATACGTTAATAAACTACGCGCACGGTCTTCTTCAATACCGCGCGTGCGCAGATAAAACAGGCTGACATCGTCAAGCTGTCCGATGGTCGCCCCATGCGCGCATTTGACGTCCTCGGCGTAGATCTCCAGTTCAGGCCGCGCGTCGGCCTTGGCCAACCGCGACAACAGCAAACTATCAGTGCGCTGCAACGCGTCGGTGCGATCAGCGCCTTGAGCAACGCGGATACGGCCGCGAAACACGCCGCGCGCGCCACCGGCAAGAATGCCGCGATAAAACTCGCGGCTGGTGCCTGACGGCTTCGCATGATCGATCAGTGTGTGATGATCGACATGACGGCGGCCATCTACGTAGTACAAGCCATTAAACAAGGTTTCGCAACCATCGCCCTTGAATTGAGTCTCGATGTCGTTACGCGCAAAGTGAGCGCCAAATGACAGGGAATGCGAGTTATAAACCGACCCGCGTTCCTGCAAGACGTCGATCGAGGCCAAGTGAAAGGCTTTATCGCTTTCCTGTTGCAACTTCAGGTGCGTGATGTTTGCGTCCGCGCTGATAAACGCGCGCGTCACGGTGTTGGTCAGGGTCGCGCCGCCATCGGATCCGATGTAATGTTCGACCACCGTCGCGTGCGAGCCCGATTGGGCAATAATCAGATTGCGGGGAAAACAGGCGCTTTGCGCGGTGGCGGCCACAAAAACCAGATTGATCGGAAGATCAATGTCCTGCCCCGCCCCAATGCGCACGAAAGCGCCGTCGGTGGCCATGGCAAGATTTAACGCCGACGGCGTCGAGCCATCTTGCTCAACGCCGAAATACGGTTCGGCCTGCTCGGGACGCGTGTTCAATACACTGGATAAAGCGCAGACCTGAACGTCATCAGGCAGCTTTCCGACAGCGGATAGCTCGGGTGCATATCGTCCATCGACAAACACCAACCAATGCCCCGCCTCGCTTCCACGCAACTGCTTGATCAGAGCCGCTGGCGATAACGCCGCGCCGGGCGTCGTAAAATTCTGCTGTTCCAATTCAGCCAGCGACGTCGTGCGCCAGCCTTCCTGCTTCAACGTGGGCCAGCCCTCATCGACAAAACGTTCGATGGCGCGCTGACGCACGGCGGCCAACCAGGGTGCGCGCGCTCCCGGCAGACCCGGCACGCGAGCCTGATAGGCCGACATCCAGGATTGAGTCGTGCTCATGCCGCCGCCCCAACCTGTTTCGCCAGCCCTTCCTTGATCCAGCCGTAGCCTCGTTTTTCAAGTTCCAAAGCCAGCTCGCGGCCGCCGCTGCGCACAATGCGGCCTTCGGCCAGAACATGAACGAAATCAGGCACAATATAGTCGAGCAAGCGCTGATAGTGCGTAATGACAATAAGCGCGCGATCAGGCGAACGCAACCGATTGACCCCCTCGGCCACGATTTTCATGGCATCGATATCCAGGCCTGAGTCAGTTTCGTCCAGAATGGCCAGCTTGGGCTCGAGCAAGGCCATCTGCAGCACTTCATTGCGCTTTTTTTCGCCGCCCGAAAAGCCTTCATTGACCGAGCGGTACAAAAATTCCGGTTTCATGCCAACCGCCTTCATCTCGGCTTTTACTTTTTTAAGAAAATCCATCGCGTCCAATTCGGGCAGGCCACGATGTTGCCGCGCCGAATTCACGGCTGCCTTAAGGAAATAAGCGTTCGATACACCCGGGATTTCGATCGGGTACTGAAACGCAAGAAACAATCCCGAGCGCGCCCGCACTTCAATCGGCATGCTTAACAGATCTTGGTCTTCCCACGTGACCGTGCCGCTATTGACCGTGAAATCGGCGCGCCCGGCCAGCACCTGGGCAAGCGTGCTCTTTCCTGCGCCGTTGGGCCCCATAATGGCATGCACCTCGCCCGCGTTGACGTCGAGATCCAAGCCGCGCAGAATCGGCTTGTCGCCCACCGACGCGTGCAGATCGCTGATTTTTAACAACATTCTTACTTCTCCTTAGCCTATGCTGCCTTCAAGACTTACCGTGAGCAAATTCTGCGCTTCAACAGCAAACTCCATCGGCAATTCCTTGAAAACGTCTTTGCAAAATCCATTCACGATCATTGAAACGGCATCTTCAGCCGACAAGCCGCGCTGCATGGCGTAAAACAGCTCGTCTTCGCCAATGCGCGACGTCGTGGCTTCGTGCTCAACCCGCGCCGTCTGATTTTGCACTTCAATATTGGGAAACGTGTGCGCCGCACAGGTGCCGCCAATAAGAAGTGAGTCGCACTGCGTGTAATTGCGCGCATTGTTCGCCTTTGGCGTCACGCGCACCATGCCGCGATAGGTATTGCTGCCAAAGCCTGCGGAAATCCCCTTGGAGATAATCGTGCTGCGCGAATTGCGGCCCATGTGGATCATCTTGGTGCCAGTGTCGGCTTGCTGATAGTGGTT
>JBDTGB010000311.1:0-3921 GCA_039937635.1 Burkholderiaceae bacterium
TTTCAATCATGATAACCGAGCCGTCTCGCTGCTCGATCTGATAGACCACCGTGGGAGCGGTGGTAATCATATCCATGTCAAATTCACGTTCAAGGCGTTCTTGCACGATTTCCATGTGCAACAAACCCAAAAAACCGCAACGAAAGCCAAAACCCAAGGCCTGCGAGACTTCAGGCTCGAACATAAGTGAAGAATCGTTCAGCTTGAGCTTTTCAAGCGAATCGCGAAGCTGATCGTACTCGCTGCTTTCAACCGGATAAAGGCCGGCAAAGACCTGCGGCTTGACCTCTTTGAAACCAGACAACGCCTTGTCGGCGGGGCGTGCTGAATGCGTGATCGTGTCGCCCACTTTGGCGTCGTCAAGCTGTTTGACGCCTGCAATAACAAAACCAACCTCGCCAGCCGAAAGCTCGTCGCGCGGCTCTGATTTAGGCGTGAACACACCGACTTGCTCGCACAAATGATTGGCCCCGCTGGCCATGAACCGTATTTTGTCCTTGGGTTTCAGCACGCCATCAACGACGCGCACCAGCATGGCCACGCCCACATAATTATCGAACCAGGAGTCGATAATAAGCGCCTGCAAGGGTGCCGCAGGGTCGCCGGTCGGCGCCGGAATCCGGGTCACGATCGATTCAAGGATCTCGTCTATGCCCAGGCCTGTCTTGGCGCTGGCCAAAATCGCGTTGGATGCGTCAATCCCGATGATATCCTCGATTTCCTGGCGCGCCCCTTCGGGGTCGGCCGACGCCAGATCGATCTTGTTCAAAACCGGAATCACCTCGACACCAAGTTCAATCGCAGTATAGCAGTTTGCCACCGTCTGCGCCTCGACCCCCTGGCTGGCATCGACAACCAGCAAAGCGCCTTCGCAGGCCGACAAAGAACGGCTGACCTCGTACGAGAAGTCGACGTGTCCGGGCGTATCGATGAGATTCAACTCGTATGTCCGGCCGTCTCGTGCCGCATAGCGCAAAGACGCCGTTTGCGCCTTGATGGTAATGCCGCGCTCACGCTCGATATCCATGGAATCCAGCACCTGAGAGGACATTTCACGGTCGGCCAGCCCCCCGCAGCGGTGAATCAGGCGATCGGCAAGCGTGGACTTGCCGTGATCAATGTGGGCAATGATAGAAAAGTTGCGGATGTAATCCATAAACCTGCGGAAAAATTCGCCCCTTGGGGCGATAAACACGGGAGTCGAGAAAAAAAGGGAGCGCCTAGAGCGCTCCCTTGCGGCCATCTCGCCATTTTAGCTGTTTCTGAGGATTATTTTCCGGGCGTAACGGTTATCCACTGAGTCTGATCGCCGCGCAAAACCAATAATGCGGCCGCCCGCGATTTATCGAGGTCTGCAACCAGCTTGGCAAACTGCTTGGGTCCGGTGACATCGTCGTCGTTAACTGTCAGGATCACGTCGCCCACATTAATGCCCGCCGCGACCGCGGGCCCGTCGACCGCCGCCACCAGCACGCCTCCCTTGAAATTTCCCTTGGTATGGAGTTCTTCGGAAACATCCGATACCTTAAGGCCCAAGGCATCCGTCGCAGTCGTTTCGGGAGCGGCTGGCTTGTTGACCTCGGGTTTGGCTTCCGCCACCGTCATCTCGCCCACCATCACAGTAGCCTTAACCACCTTTCCCTTGCGCCACAATTCCATGGGAACGTTCGTTCCCGGCTTGGCGGTGCCGACAATCCTGGGCAGATCGGTCATATGAACAATCGCCTTGTCGTCGAATTTAAGGATGACGTCGCCCGGACGAACCCCCGCTTTCGCCGCCGGACCGCTCTCGTCAACCTTGCTAACCATCGCGCCCTTGGCGTCTTTCAGCCCGATGGCTTTGGCGACATCGTCGGTTACCTCGCCGATCTGCACGCCAATGCGACCTCGCGTAACCTTGCCATGAGCCTTAAGTTGCTCAACAACCCGCATCACTTCGTCGATCGGAATAGCTAATGAAATCCCCATATAGCCGCCGCTTTGGGAAATAATTTGCGAATTGATCCCGACCACCTGTCCGGCCAGATTAATAAGCGGCCCGCCGGAATTACCCGGATTCACGGCCACGTCGGTCTGAATAAATGGCAGATAATCGCCGGTGTCGCGGTTGATCGCGCTAACAATGCCGGCGGTCACGGTTGAATCCAGGCCGAACGGCGAGCCAATCGCCAAGACCCATTGACCCTTTTTCAGCGCGTTCGAATCGCCGATCGCAAGGGGTGTCAGACCTTTCGCGTCGATTTTAACCAGGGCGATGTCGGTGCGAGGGTCGGTGCCGACCACTTTGGCCTTGTATTCTTTGCCGTTCGTCATGGTGACAAAGATGCCGTTTGAGTCGGAAACCACATGATTATTTGTCAGGACGTAACCATCGCTCGAGATGATGAAACCCGAGCCAACTCCTCGTGGAACCGTGCGTTCTTTTTGACCCGGTTTCGGAGTATTGCGGCGACGCGGAGGCGTTGCTCCAGGTTGCCCGGGCTGCCCCGGCCCCTGAAAGTTGGGTCCAAAAAACCAGCGAAACATATCGTAAGGATCTTCGCTATCGGGCCCCATCGCCGGACTACGCACCGGAACCGCCTCGGTCGTGCGAATATTGACCACCGACCCTTCAGTTTCAGCGACGATACTCGTGAAATCGGGAAGGTTGCTTAACGTCTGCGCAGTTTTCGGCTGAGCGAATGAAACGGGGCCTAGCGCCGTAAAAGCAAGCAATACGCCGGCCGACAGTGACACTATTATTCGTTTGACTTTGCTATCGACCACATATGTTGAGAGCATTATGAAACTCCTGTATTAAAAGTGAGATTACTTGGGCGCTGGCAATGGAACATATTGAGTTCGCTCGGCAAGCTCGCGCAGCGTTTGTGCAGGGACTTCCCCAATGGCGGTAAACCAATAATCCCCAATTCGCGTTCCGAAAATATTCATGATTCCTTCGCGAACCGCCCCTTTTGCCAATTCTTGATCATGAGCGGGGGCAACGGACTCGATAAACACCGAGATAGCCGCCAGCCCATCGGACAAAACCAGTTGGTTTACTTTTCTGTCGGGCTCCATAGAGCGCGACACCTGGGTGATGCCACGAAACCCCAAAGGAGCGGGAATGCGCCAACCCATCTTGGCCAGGTCGATCGGCGCCAAAACAGGCTCGATGACCGACCATCCTGTGGTGTCCCAATGAGAGGCAAGTTGATCGGCATCGACCTTCCCGCCAACCTGCAAAGACGTAAACGTAACTTGGTCAATAACGCGCTGGCGCGCACCCAGCGTTTGCGCCTTGAGCAGCAAGCCGGTTTTAGCGTCGGAGCAAAGCCGATAGCCGTAACGCAGCGCGTCTTTCGGAATCAATTCCAGAACCGTGCAGGCGCGGCCCGCAATACGGCTCAGTGACTTGCCGGTCTTCAAGTTGTAATGGGCGGAAATGTTTTTGCCATCGTCAATCAGCAGGCCAGGAAAGCGGTCCCCGCGGCGCTGTTGACGGACAATTGCTTTTTTTTCAGGAATAAGGCATTGAATTTCATCGTTATGCCGAACATACTCGCGCGGGTCGCCATCAAGAATCTCGAGCCTTTCACGCTCGCCCGTGCCGTCCACCAGATGAATCACCCGCGACGACGACATGTTGCCGCCCTGTTGATAAGTGAACACACCCGAATAGTCAAGGCTGCGCGCCGCCGTTTGTATTCTTTGCAGAGTTGCCGTAGTCGCATCAATGGCCGGGGCTTTGGGCGTTTCAGCCGCTAAAACGGGTTGAGTCAACACGCAGGCCACAAACAAAAGCCACCTCGGGAGCCACCTTGGCGTCTGGTTTAGGCGGATAGCGTTAAACACGCCATGGCGGCGCGGACGCAGGGCCGCGTGCTGAGCCGTCGGCATTATCGCGACGTCCCCAGGTCAAACTAGGCCTGCCGCACCGGA
>JBDTGB010000312.1:0-3690 GCA_039937635.1 Burkholderiaceae bacterium
AGCATATTGTTTTCTCCTTTGGGATGACCGGGGGGGCATTGCTCCCCATCAACCGCCATGTTAGGCACGCTTGCTGTCAGTGTCCTGTCGGCAGCTTCTTGTGCGTATCAGTAATTACCCTCTTCCAGTTTTGGATAAAACGGTCGTGGCGCTGTCGATCCAGGCCCACCAATAGCGCCGGATTCAGGGCAATGGGCTGTACGATGCCCTGCGATGATTTAAGTAGCGATTCCCGCGTGGAGGGTTCTGTGGAATCTGACATGACGGCGCCCAGACCCGCCTGGCTGTTTACGATGACTTGCCCCTTGGGCGACAGAAGCCAGTCTATAAACGCGCGCGCCTGCTCGGGATGTTTCGTGCCGCGCGCAATCAGGGCCGAGCGGGCCAGCACCAGCACGTAATCCTGCGGAATCACTATACCGATCGGATGTCCCGCCGCCTGTCGCGCCAGTGCGTACGAGCCCAGCACGTTGTATCCGAGGTCAAGCTTCCCTTGTTCAATATTGTCCAGAATTGCGGCGCTGCTTGCGTACAACTGCACGTTTACTTCGCCCATGGCGTTAGCCAGCCCCCAGAAATTAGAGGATGCGAGGTCGTCTTGTGAGGCCAACAGATAGCCGACGCTGCTGGCAGAAATATCGTAGGTGCCCACTCGGCCATACAGGCTGGCTGAGTCCCGCTCCAGCAAGCGCAGCAAGGCTTGACGCGAGCGCGGCGCCGTCTGGGCCGTGAAACGTTTCATGTTGTAGACCATGACCGCCGGCTCGAAGGTGAATCAGAATACTTCCGAGCGCCACACGGCCCATGGCGGCAGCTCGGCGGCGTAGGGCGATTTGTAATGCATGGCGTAGCCGTCATTGGCCAGTTTGATTTGCAGGTCGACGGCGGAATTGATTAATACGTCGACGGCAGCAAGCTTCGCGGCGGCGGCTTGCTCGTAGAGTTCACGGCTGCCGATCTCGCGGTAAATGATGGCGATGTCGGGCCGGGCCTGCTGGAAGCCTCGCGCTAGCGCGGCGAACACTGGCGTGTCGGTCGGCCCGGCGACCGATAGTGTGAGTCCCGTGTTTTCGTGGGCTGGAAAGCGAGTCACGATTTCGTGGTTTGCACCAGGTTCTTGCGCGCGCGCCGGGACGGGCGTCAGCGCGGTCAGCATGGCGATCAAGCTGGCGACGCACAGGGCGGCTATGGCTTGCGCGGGTGTCACGGCGGCTGCCAGCGGCAAGGTGACGTAAACCGACAAGCCTCCGCCCGCCCGGTCGCGCAGAGATAGGGAGCCATTATGGGCGTCAACCACTGAGCGCACGATAGCCAGTCCCAGCCCCGACCCCGTTTTGGACCGGGCGCTGTTTCCGCGCCAGAAGCGTTGGAGCGCGTTCTTCTTTTCGTTTTCGGCAATGCCCGGGCCACGGTCGGCCACTGTCAGCGCCAGGCGCTGTCTTGGTAGAAGTTCGGCGCTGATATCGACCTGGCCATCGGGCGCATACAGCAAGGCGTTGTCGACCAGGTTGCGCAACATTTCGCGTAGAGCGATGCGATCGCCCGTGATGCGGGCGCGCCGCGCTTCAGGCGAAATTGAAATTCGAACCCGCTGCAGATCCAGCGGCCCAATGCGCTGGCGGGTTTCGTTAATGACCTCGGCCACACCCACTGTGGTGTCGTCGCGCGTGCTCAAGCGATGAGTGATGGTGGCTTCCATTAAGAATTGGTTGACAAGCTGGCTGGCGTGCGAGGCATTCGAGTGGATGCGCACCAGGCGTTCATGCAGGCGTTGCGGATCTTTTTCGTCCAGGGCCACTTCCGCTTGGGCGCGCAGCGACGCCAGCGGGGTGCGCACCTGGTGCGCCGCGTCGGCCACCAGGTCGTTTAGCGTGGCCATCATGGATTGCAGACGTTGCATGAAGGCATTCAGCGCGTCCACCAGCCGCTGGACTTCTCGCGGCGCGGGGCTTGTTAGTGGTTCAAGATTGTCCGGCGTTCGATGGCGCAGTTCATGCTCGAGCAGGCCCAGCGGCGCAAAGGCGTGCTGAATGCCAAACCATAAGAGGCCCAGCGCTATCGCCACGATAACGATCAGCGAAAGGGCGCTGCGGTTGAAAATTTCGTCCGCCAGCGCCTGGCGGGCGCCCCGGGTTTCAGCGACACGTATGGTGACCCAGCCCGCCTGTTGAGCCGTTGATAGCAAGTGACCCAGCGTGGCGATGCGTATCGCGTCGTTGTGGAAGCTGGCATCGCTGAATACTGCGTTCGCGGAATTGGCCAATGGCAGCGATGGATCAAGGTCGCCGTAGCCTGTCACCAGATTCCCGCCGGCGTCGCGCACGGTGTAGAAGACCCGCTCCTTGCCCGATAGCATGGCAATCGAGGCAAAGGGCAATTCGGTCGTGACTTTGCCGTCTTCGATTTGCACGGAGCCGGCAATGCTTAGCGCGGAAGCCGCCAGCAAACGGTCGAAGGCGCGGTCGGCGGCCCGTTGCGCATAATCGTGCAAGAACACAGTCAGTACGATGGTGACGCCCAAAAGAAGCGTGATGGCCGTTGTGAATACGTGACCGCGAATGGAAAAGACGTCAGATGTTTTCATGACAACGCGCCTGATAGCCGACTCCGCGCACCGTGACGAGTTCGATGGACGAATCGGCCAGTTTCTTGCGCAGGCGCGAGACGTGCAATTCAATCGCATTTGGTGAAACATCTTCGTCCTGGCTGAACATCTGGTTCATCAGGCGTTCTTTGGCGACTGTGTGTCCAAGCCGCGCAAGCAGGATTTCCAGCAACCGGAATTCGCGTCGACCCAGGTCCAGCGTCGCGCCGGCGATGTTGGCGCTGCGGCTGGCCAGATCAATGCTTACATTGCCATAGTGCGCCACGCTGGCGGTGATTCCCGCCGGCCGGCGCATAAGAGCGCGCAGCCGCGCTTCAAGCTCGCGCAGGTCGAACGGCTTAACCATATAATCGTCTGCCCCAAGATCCAGCATGTCGACTTTATCTTCGATTTCGGAGCGCGCAGTGGCGACTAGCACCGGCGCCTCGCAACCAGCGGCGCGCAGTTCGCGGATGACGGCGAAGCCATCCTTGCCGGGCAGCATGATGTCAAGAACGATCGCATCCCAGTTTTCGTGATGGCCCCATTTCAGGGCCATTTCGCCATCGTGCGCCCATTCGACGCTATGGCCCGCGACGCGCAGCTTGCTTTCGATGGCATCGCCCAAATCCTGATTGTCCTCCACCAGCAATATGCGCATGAATTTTTTCCTGTTGTTTTATACTAAAAAAGTATAGCCGTTCCGGCTTCGTGCTTGAATTTCCACACGCGCGTTTTTCCACTCTATCCTTGGCGATTGGTCCAGGCCCGTTGCGAGTCTTGATGAATAAAGTAATGATCGCATTGTTTGCTGTTTTTAATGCGAAAAAAGAATCGACTCAATTAAAAATCATTGTTTTGTTGTTCCTGACCGGAATGGTCGTGCTTTGGACGGTTTTATGCGGCGTCAGCCATCGCGCCCCTGATCTGGACGGCATGGAAGAACTGGTGTGGGCGTCCAGCTTTGAATGGGGTTATTACAAGCACCCGCCTTTGCCCTCGTGGGTTTTGTACGGGTTGACATCGCTTTTTGGAAAGCCTGTCTGGCTGGTGTTTTTTGCGGGCCAGGTTTTTTCGGCGATTGGTTTGTGGTTCGTCTGGTTGTT
>JBDTGB010000313.1:0-3955 GCA_039937635.1 Burkholderiaceae bacterium
GTCAGCGATGTCGAGAAGCTGTCCTGGTTGTTGTTGGGTCGTGCGCCCGACGGCAGTGGCGGCGACGCGGCGCTTCTATTTTCGGTGGGCACTTCGTTGTTTGGCGGTGGAGAACCGTTTTATCGCAAGTTTGGACTTGACGAAGTCAGCATGCGTTCGGGCGCTTTGGGCAGCACCGGTAGTATATTGCCCGTCGAGAGCGTGGTTAGCGGTTTGGATAGCGGCACGAGCGATATCGAGCGCAAATTTATCGTGCTGGCAAAAACGCTGTCCAACGGTATTACCTTAAGCCTTGAGCAGGCGCTGTCCCAAACCGGCACAGTGGCGCGAGCCAGTTATCGGTTGGCGAAAGGGCTGAACGCTGAAATTAGCGCGGGCACGGTTAATGGGATTGCATTGGTTTACCGTGTTTTTTCTAAAAGGTAGTTTTTGCCGCTTTGTTGCAAGGACTCCGTTTTTTCGGGTAGGCGATAAAATAAGCGCCCACGAAACAAGGTGACAAATAATGACTATTAAAAGTGATCGATGGATTCGACGCCTTGGCGGGGAAGGCATGATCGAACCTTTCGAGCCAGGGCAGGTGCGAACGGCTAACGGCCAGAAGATCGTCAGCTACGGCACGAGTAGTTATGGCTACGATGTGCGCTGCGCAAACGAATTCAAGATCTTCACCAATATCAACTCGACCATTGTGGATCCGAAGGCGTTCGATGAACGGTCGTTTGTCGATTTCAGCGGCGATGTGTGTATTATTCCTCCGAATTCATTTGCTTTGGCGCGCACTGTCGAGCATTTTCGAATTCCGCGTAGCATACTTACAGTCTGCTTGGGCAAAAGCACGTATGCCCGCTGCGGCATTATTGTCAACGTGACGCCGCTCGAACCTGAATGGGAAGGCTACGTCACCCTTGAGTTTTCGAACACGACCCCTTTGCCCGCCAAGATTTATGCGGGCGAGGGGTGCGCGCAAATGTTGTTTTTTGAGAGCGACGAGATATGTGAAATCTCGTATCGCGATCGTGGCGGCAAGTATCAAGGTCAGCAGGGTGTGACTCTGCCTCGGGCCTAGGGAGCTGTTCTAATGAAATTTCGCTTTCCCATCATGATTATTGATGAAGACTACCGCTCCGAGAATGCTTCGGGTTTCGGTATACGCGCATTGGCCGACGCCATTGAAGCCGAAGGGGTTGACGTGTTGGGCGTCACCAGTTACGGCGACTTAAGTTCATTTGCTCAGCAGCAAAGCAGAGCGAGCGCATTCATTTTGTCGATCGATGATGAGGAATTCGACGTTGACTCGCCCGAAGACGTTGCCAATGCCATTAAGAATTTGCGCACGTTTATTGGGGAGCTGCGTTTTCGGAATGCGGACATTCCCATTTATCTTTATGGCGAGACGCGCACCTCGCAGCATATTCCGAACGACATTTTGCGGGAACTGCATGGCTTTATTCACATGTTTGAAGACACGCCCGAGTTTGTGGCGCGCCATATCATCCGTGAAGCGCGTGCCTACCTTGACGGCCTGGCTCCTCCGTTTTTCCGGGAGCTGGTCAAGTACGCCCTGGATGGGTCCTATTCATGGCACTGTCCCGGTCATTCGGGCGGCGTGGCGTTTTTAAAAAGCCCGGTGGGGCGAATGTTTCATCAGTTTTTTGGTGAAAACATGCTGCGCGCCGATGTGTGCAACGCGGTCGATGAACTGGGCCAATTGCTGGATCACACGGGTCCTGTGGCCGAATCGGAACTGAACGCGGCGCGCATCTTTCATGCGGACCATTGCTTTTTTGTGACCAACGGCACCTCGACTTCGAACAAGATTGTGTGGCATGCCAACGTGGCGGCGGGCGACGTTGTGGTGGTCGACCGGAACTGCCATAAGTCGATTTTGCATGCCATCACCATGACAGGAGCCATCCCGGTGTTTTTGCGCCCCACGCGCAACCACCTGGGAATCATTGGCCCGATTCCGCTGGAAGAGTTCGAGCCCGAGAACATTCGCAAAAAGATCGAGGCCAATCCGTTTGCCCGCCTGGCCAAAGACAAGCGGCCGCGTATTTTGACCTTGACGCAAAGCACCTACGACGGAATCATCTACAACGTCGAAATGATCAAGGAAAAGCTGGGCTCGGAAATCGACACGCTGCATTTCGACGAGGCCTGGTTGCCGCATGCGGCCTTTCACGAGTTTTATAAAGACATGCATGCCATCGGGGACGACCGTCCCCGCAGCAAAGACGCTATTGTGTTTGCTACGCACTCGACCCACAAATTGTTGGCCGGCCTGTCGCAGGCCTCGCAGATTACGGTGCAGGACGCGGAAAACCGCAAGCTCGATCTGAATCTGTTTAACGAGGCGTATCTTATGCATACCTCGACGTCGCCGCAGTACGCCATTATTGCGTCCTGCGACGTGGCTGCCGCCATGATGGAGCCGCCGGGCGGCACGGCGCTGGTCGAGGAAAGTATTAGCGAAGCCATGGATTTTCGCCGCGCCATGCGCAAAATTGAATCGGAGTTCGGGAAAAACGACTGGTGGTTCAAGGTTTGGGGGCCGAATCGGCTGGCCAGCGAAGGCATCGGCAATCGCGACGACTGGATACTGGAATCAGGCGACGAATGGCACGGCTTCGGCGCGCTGGCCGAGGGCTTCAATATGCTTGACCCGATCAAGGCGACGATTGTCACCCCGGGCCTGGACATATCAGGTACGTTTGACGATACGGGCATTCCGGCGGCACTGGTCACCAAATTCCTTGCGGAACATGGCGTGGTGGTCGAAAAGACTGGCTTGTACTCGTTCTTTATCCTGTTCACCATCGGCATCACCAAGGGACGCTGGAATACGTTGTTGACGGCGTTGCAGCAGTTCAAAGACGATTACGATCGCAACCAGCCGTTGTGGCGCACTTTGCCGGAGTTCTGCCGTCACCATCGCGTTTACGAAAAGATGGGCTTGCGCGACTTATGTCAGCAGATTCACTCCGCTTATCGTAAACATGATGTGGCGCGCTTGACCACCGAAATGTATTTAAGCGACATGATTCCCGCCATGAGGCCGGCGGACGCGTTTGCCAAAATGGCGCACCGTGAAGTTGAACGAGTTGCGATTGATGATCTGGAAGGGCGTGTGACGGGCGTGTTGCTGACGCCTTATCCGCCTGGCATTCCTCTTTTGATTCCGGGCGAACGTTTTAACCGGGTGATTGTTCATTACCTGCAGTTCGCTCACGAGTTCAACGCGAACTTCCCGGGTTTCGAAACAGATATTCACGGTCTGGCTCACGACAAGACCGCCGATGGCAAAGAACGCTACTACGTTGATTGCATCCGAGAGGCCTAAGGCGCAATTTCGGCGGCGGGCTCCGGCGGCGGACTGGAGTCGGGGATAGTGTTGCGATGGCGCGCCAATTGTCGACGGCCTCGGCGTGAATCTGGGGTCATTTCGACTAATGTGTTTGGTGTTCGCCCACTTTCGCGTTATGCTTTGCGCTGCTGTCGTTACGTAGAGTAGGAGAGCGCCGGTTTCCGGCCGCCGAAGGCGCAATTCGCCCAGAATCGCTCAGGTACCCCGTACTGTTCACGTATTGCCCCGGTCGCAAGCCGGAAGCAGGATAGCTATCTGGAGAGACTCGCGTCGTGTGCAATGCCACGTTTCGGGCGCCGAAGGTGAATACTCGCTATGCGGGCCAACTCTCAGGCAAAAGGACAGAAGGGCGGTATCAGCCGGTTTATCGTTGGTTTCCGTCCTCTTCTGTTTTTCGGAGTCTCCATGTCTTTAGCGTTAAAGCACACTCCCCTGTACCGTATTCATACTGAACTAGGCGCCAAAATGGTTGATTTTGGCGGCTGGGAGATGCCTTTGGCCTACGGATCCCAGATCGAAGAGCATCATGCGGTGCGCCAGAACGCGGGCATGTTCGATGTCTCACACATGCAAAGCGTCGATATCAAG